>WLNX01000001.1 GCA_009699565.1 Actinomycetota bacterium
CCATAGCCCGGAAACCGGCAAAGGCCTCATCGGCCGCGGCGAGGGCGGCGTCAGCGTCCTCAGGAGTCGCGTCGGCGACTTCGACCAGCGTCTCGCCGGTCGCAGGATCCTCGACCGCCATTGTGCGGCCACCGGTCGCGTCGCGCCACTGACCGCCGATGAAAAGGCGCCGCTCGACGGAATCGAGGGCTGAGCGTTCGTCTGCCGCGCTAATCGTTGTCATTGGCCGAGATTAGCGAGCCGCGAGCGGCGCCGGGAGTTTCGTCGTTCGGCCTAGGTGAACATCCGGGCAAGCGACTCGGCAACGCATACCGGCTTCTCGCCGCCTTCGGTCTCGAAGGTCTGCGTGACCATCATCTGCACTCCGCCGGGTACATCCTCGACCGAGCTGAGCGTTGCGCGCATGCGGACCTTTGCGCCAACCATCAGAGGAGCCGGGAAGCGGACCTTCTGGTAGCCGTAGTTGACGGCGAATACGAAGCCCTCAACAGCCATCACCTCGTAGGTGAATTTCGGTCCGAGTGAAAGCGTGAAGAGGCCGTGGGCGATCGTTCCGCCGAAGGGGGTCTCCTTCGCTTTTTCCGGATCGACGTGAATCCACTGGTGATCGCCGGTCACTTCAGCGAACTGGTTGATCGTCTCCTGCGTCACCTGGTACCACTCGCTAACTCCGAGCTCTTCGCCGACTGCGGCCTTGAGTTCGTCCACACCATTAAGTGTCGCCATTTGTGCTCCTCTTCAGTCCGAATTAATAAGTTGAGCCAAAGCCTACGCGCGCGCGGCAAAAAACTGCGCGTCGCCCTCGCCAAGCTCCGTCGACGGCGGCTCGTCAGCGAAATACTCAAGCGCGAGACGACCCCAGTCGCCGCCCGCGCGCAGTTCGCCGAGAACGCTGAACAGCAGCCCTTCCATCCGTCGCATCAGCAGCGCCTCCGGCGGCAGGGTCTGCTTGCGCATGTAGTCGTAGTGAGGCGAGCGCGGCGAGCTGCCAATCTCGATCGCACCGCGAACATATTCGGGGCTGAGCCTTCGATAGCCGGTGGTGAAGTACCACTCGCCCGCCGTCTGAAGCTGCTCAAGGACTCGCTCGGGGTGAAACTCGTCCGGTTCGGGGAGATAGCCGAGCTCCGCCAGCCAGTAGTGGGTCTGCTCGGCGTCCCCCTCAATCACCGAGCGGGCCAAAGCGCGTTCGCCTTCAAGGTAATCCTCCGGCACGCGCCGAAGCAGCCCAAAGTCGAGGAAGCAGACGCGGCCGTCGTCGCAGAAGATGTAGTTGCCGGGATGCGGGTCGCCAAGCGCCAGGCGCTCGCGCTGAAGCAGGCCAAAGAAGAAACGAAAGGCGATCTCGCCGGCGCGGTCGCGCTCTTCCTCACTGCGTTCCTTCATCGCCGCGAAGCTCTGACCCGGCACGTATTCGCTGACGAGAACGCGGCGCGTTGAGAGCGACCCATAGATGGCTGGAACAAGGATGAACGGGTGGCCGCGGTAGGCGCGCGCGATCTGGCGCTGGTTGGCGGCTTCCAGCTCATAGTCAAGTTCCTCGGCGATCCGCTCGCGCAGCTCGGAAAGAAGCGCTTTCGCGTCAACCCCGGGAGCCAGACGCTTCAGCAGCGGGACGAGCATCTGGACGTTGCGCATGTCGGTCTCGACGGCCTCGGCTACCCCCGGGTACTGAACCTTGACCGCCACCTCCTCGCCGTCGTGGGTCGTCGCGCGATAGACCTGACCGATCGAAGCGGCGGCGATCGGCTCCTCGTTGAAGGTCGCAAAGACGTCCTCGAGCCGTTCGCCGAAGTCTCCTTCGATCACCTTCTTCATCTCCTTGAAGGAAACCTGCGGCGCGTTGTCACGCAGCTCAGCGAGGCGCTCCTTGAAACCCTCGCGGTCTCCTTCGGGAATGATTTCGAAGTCGACCGTTGAGAGCACCTGGCCGATCTTCATCGCGGCGCCCTTCATCTGCCCGAGCTGCTTGACGAGCTGGTCTGCCAGCTCATAGGCGCGAGCCTGCGTTGCTTCCTCGGCGCGCTCGTCGGACCTCAATCGATTGATCGCGCTGGTGGCTGCCCACCTTGCGCTCTGGCCACCGACCAACGAACCAAACTTGGCCGTGCGCGCAAGGCGCGAGCTGGGGACCTTGGCGGTCTCGTTGGTCTCTTTCTTCTCTTCTTCTGACATCAGCACCTCGCCGGAAGTACGGACTGCCGACGCGCCCGTATCACGGTAGCCTGCCGCCAGTGCCCCGTCCCCTCCTGGTCGCAGACACTCCTTCGCTGCTCTACCGCGCATTCTTCGCGCTGCCAAAGTCGATCAAAGGATCGGACGGCAAGCCGGTCAACGCGCTGCTTGGCACCGCGAACATGCTGCTGCAAGCGGTCTCCGACTACTCGCCGCGCGCAGTCGTCTGCTGTTTCGGCGCCGAGGCCGCCACCTACCGCACCGCAGCCTTCCCCGCCTATCACGCCGACCGTCCTCCAATGCCGCCGGAGCTTGCGCACCAGTGGGAGCTTGCGCCGCGGTTCCTCGCGGCCTGCGGCTGGAGCTGCTTGGACGCCGGCGCGCTTGAGGCCGACGACCTGCTCGGATCGCTGGCGGAGCTGGAGAGCGCAGCCGGCGGCACGACGATGATCTTCAGCGGCGACCGCGACATGTTCCAGTGCGCGTCGAGACAGGTGACCGTCCTCTACCCGGCCCGCGGCGGACCCCAGCTGATCGGCCCGGCCGAAGTCCGCGAGCGCACCGGCGTCGGGCCGCAGCAGATTGCCGACCTGATCGCGCTTCGCGGCGACCCATCAGACGGCATCCCCGGCGCCAAGGGGATCGGGGAGAAGGGCGCCGCACAGTTGCTCGAGCAGCACGGCTCGCTCGAAGAGGTGCTGAGGGCCGCTGAGGATCCCGCAAGCTCGATCGCTCCGCGGATGCGCGCGGCGCTGACCGACAACCCCGATCTGCTGCGCTCCTTCAAAGAGATCGCCACGCTTCAGCCGATCAAACTCAGGCGCCCGAAAGACGCCGGACTTGACCGATCCAACGGCAGCGCCGCGGCCCGGGAGCTGGGGATGAACCGCCTGGCCGAGCGGCTTGGCAAAGCCTGACGGTCAGGGAGTGAAGTTGACGGTGATCACGTCGCCGTCGGCCATCAGGTAGTCGCGCCCCTCGGTCCGCAGCGTGCCCTTGTCGCGCGCGGCCGCGTAGCCACCCGCTTCGACCAGCGCCTCCCAGCCAATGATCTCCGCGCGAACGAAGCCCTTCTGAATGTCGGTGTGGATCGCGCCTGCGCCGTCCCACGCCGTTGACCCGCGGCGCAGGTGCCAGGACTGCGCAGGTTTCGCCTCGCCGGCCGTGAAGAAGGCGATCAGCTCAAGCAGATCGAAGGCGCCGCGGACAACCAGCTCAAGGCCGGAAGCATCCAGTTCGAGGTCCGTTCGCATCGCGGCGGCGTCTTCGTCGCTCAGCTCGGAAAGCTCGGCCTCAAGCCGCGAGGAGATCGCAACTGCGCCGGCTCCCTCCTTTTCCGCATGCGCGGCGATCGCTTCGGGAACGGCAGCGTCGCCCTCGTCAACATTTGCGATGAACAGAACCGGCTTGCCGGTCAGCGGCTGCAACAGCCGCATCGCATCGGGCGCGTCGTCGGGAACCGGGACGGTCCGTGCCGGGCGGCCGGCGCTAAGCGCCTCGATCACGGCGGCAAGCCACTGCTCTTCGGCGATCGCGTGGGCGTCTCCGCCGCGCGCTTCGCGTGACACGCGCTGGTGGCGGCGCTCGGCCTGCTCGAGGTCGGCGAAGATCAGCTCGGTCTCGATGATCTCGATGTCGCGAAGCGGGTCAACGCTCCCCTCGGAGTGGATCACGTTGGAGTCGCCATGGGAGCGCACGACATGAAGAAGAGCGTCGGTCTCGCGGATGTTGGCGAGGAACTGGTTGCCCAGCCCTTCGCCCTTGTGCGCGCCCGCCACCAGCCCGGCGATGTCGTGGAAGGCGATCGTGTCCCAGACGATCTCCGATGCGCCAACGGTCTGCGCCACCTGCACCATTCGAGGGTCCTCGACCGGCACGACGGCGATGTTCGGCTCAATCGTCGTGAACGGATAGTTGGCTGCCTGCGCCCCGGCCTGCGTCAGCGCGTTGAAGAGCGAAGACTTGCCGGCATTCGGCATGCCGATGATTCCAACCTTCATTGCGGGCGAGCCGAACCGTCGAGACGGCCGTCGGGGCTAACCGAGGCCAAAGCCGACGCGGTGTTCTTCGCTCTCGCTGCGGACGTAAACGACCTGCGAGCAGTTGACGCGGACCGGGCCGTCCTCGTCGTCGAGGTCGATCCAGTCGCCCTTCTCGAGCGAGTCGAAGAGCCGCGTGCGGTCGGCGGTGCTGAGCTTCAGCGGCAGACCTCCACCGCCTTTAAGACCCAGTACCACCCGTTCGCGTTCTTCCGTTTCCTTGGCCATCAGTGATCCTCCGCCGGCTGGACGAGCTCGGTCAGCACGCCGCCTGTGTATTTGGGATGGGCAAAAGCAACTCGTGACCCGCGGATGCCGATCCGCGGCTGCTGGTCGATCAGCTCGATTCCTGCGGCGCGAAGGCGCTCAAGCTCGCTCTCGATGTCGCTGACCTGGTAGGCGATGTGGTGCATCCCCGGGCCGTTGCGGGCGAGGAAGCGGCCGACAGGGCTCTCTGCGTCAAGCGGCTGGAGCAGCTCGATGTGGTTCTCGCCGAGGTCAAGCAGAACCGCCTCGACTCCCTGCTCCTCGACCGTCTCGCGGTGTACGAGCTTCATCTCGAAGGAGGCTTCGTAGAGCGCAAGCGCGGGGTCGATCGCTTCGACGGCGATGCCCACATGGTCGATCCGGTCAAACATTCTCCCCCGCAGTCTACGAAGCCGAGCCGAGCAGTTCCTGTGCGATCTCGCTGAAGCAGTTTGCAGCGTCGGCAAGGTCGCGCAGATCGATCCGCTCGTTCGGTGCATGCATCAGCGGCCACATCTCTGCAAGCGAGGTGTGACGCATCGGGAAGAAGCCGTAGGCGACGGAGTCCGGGAAGGTCGCGCGCAGCGTCCGCGAATCGGTGAAGGCGGGCAGAACGACGGGGACGGTGCGCGCGCCGGGATCGTTGCGCTCGACCCACCCCCTGATCGAATCCATCAGTGGGCTTTCGATCGCCGAGCCGTTGCCGATCGTCTGCTCGGTGAACTCAAGCCTGTAACCCTCGGTGCCGATCGCGTCCCCAAGGCGGCGGCGGACCAGCTCCTCGCCGAGCCCCGGCGGAGTGCGGCAGTCGACGCGGAGCTCCGCCCGCGACGGCAGCACGTTGATCTTCTGCGAGGCTGAGATGACCGTTGGAGCGAAGGTGACGCCGAGCATCGGCTCGACAAAGCCGGCCAGCAGCGGCGCCGCTTCCCGCAGCCGCCCAAGCGCGCCGGCGCCATCGTCTCCCTCGACCGGAGCACCCAACTCGGCCATCAGCGCTCGTGCACCGTCGGTCAGGTCGTAGACCGGATCCCACTCGCCGAGCGCAGTTACCAGCGGCGCCAGTTTGAGGAGGGCGTTGTCGCCAAAGCGCGGGTTGCTGGCGTGGCCAGCTACGCCGTCGGTGGTGATCTTGAACCGGCAGACCCCCTTCTCGGCAACGCAGACCCCGTAGAGCCGCTCGTCGCCAAGCTCAAAGAAGGCGCCGGCTCCCTCGTTAATCGAGTAGTCGCAGCGAACAAGCTCCTCGTGGTTCTCGCACAGCCAGGCAATACCGTCATCGCCGCCGGTCTCCTCATCGACTACGCAAAGAATCAGAAGATCGCCCTGGGCGGGTCGCCAGCCGCTCTTTGCCAGCTCGATGCCGGCGGCAACTTCGGCGGCAGTCTGAGACTTCATGTCGATCGCACCGCGGCCCCAAAGCTCGCCGTCGATCACCTCGCCGCTCCAGGGATCGTGATCCCACTCCTCCGCGTTGGCGAGGACGGTGTCGCAGTGCGAGGTCAGGCAGAGGGTTGGCCCGTCGGCGGCGCCGCGGAGCCGCGCGACGAGGTTGGGGCGCTCTTCGGTGCGGCCGACGAGCGTCACTTCAAAACCGGCTTCCTGCAGATCGGCCGCCAGCTCTTCCTGAAGCGCGCGTTCGTTGCCGGGCGGGTTGACCGTGTTGTGGGCTATCAGGCGGCTAAGCAGACGGGTCGCGTGATCGGCCAGTTGGTCCATTCACCGATCCTAAACCAGCAGCGCCACTGGCTCTGCGAACATCGCCAACAGATGGCGCATCAAGCATCACTGGGAACAGTCGCGCGCGAGTGGACCCGGTTGGGTTTCACAGGCTTTGGAGGACCCCAAGCCCACATTGCGATGCTGCGCGAGCTCTGCGTCGAACGTGAGCGGTGGATTGAGCCGGAGGAGTTTGAGCACGCCAACGCGGCCTGCAACCTGCTGCCGGGGCCGGCTTCAACGCAGCTTGCGATCTACTGCGCGCTGCGCACCGGCGGGCAGTGGGCGGCGCTGCTCGGCGGCCTTCTTTTCATCATTCCCGGGCTGGTGATGATCATTGCGCTGGCGGCAATCTCGCTCAGCAGCGCGCCGGCCGACTGGCTGCGCGGTATCGGTGCAGGCGCCGGCGCGGCGGTAATCGGCGTCGTGCTGCGCGTCGGCTGGGACCTAAGCCGCAGCAGCCTCGCGCCGCACGAGGGGCTGCGCCGCTGGCGCGCCGCGATCTACATCGCGATCGGCGCCGGCTCAGTTATCGCGGTCGGGCCGTTCGTCGTACTTGCGTTGATTGGCTGCGGTCTCGTCGAGCTGATCATCCGACGCGCCGAGGCACCGCCGCTCTCGTCGTTTGGCGCGCCTGCAGCAATCGCGCTGCTGCTCGCTGCGGGTGCCAGCCTCTCGACCCAAACACAGCTCGCCTGGACTGCGCTCAAAGTCGGCGCGCTCTCCTATGGCGGCGGCTTCGTGATCGTGCCAATCATGCAAGAGGACGCCGTCCGCGTTTACGGCTGGATGACCGATGGGCAGTTCCTCAACGCCGTTGCCCTCGGGCAGATCACACCCGGGCCAGTCGTTCAGACTGTCGCCGTCGTCGGCTACGCAGCAGCCGGGCTTGGCGGCGCGCTGCTGGCTTCTTTCGTCGCCTTCGCGCCCTCCTTCCTGTTCGTGATGGCCGGCGGCGGCCGCTTCCTCAGCCTGCGCAACAACACTGACGCACGCGCTTTCCTCGACGGAGCAGGGCCGGCCGCCGTCGGCGCAATCTTTGGCGCGCTGATCCCACTCGCTTCAGGCCTCAGTTTCACTTGGCAGTGGGTGATCGCGGCAGGCGCAACGGCGCTGCTCTTTGGCGCCAAGCTCGGCGTTGTACCAACGCTGCTGCTGGCTGCGGCGGCTGGCGCAATCGCAGCGCTGCTGGGCGCGCCGCTACCGGCGCTCGGCTAAGCGGCGGCTGTCGCGCGCGGCGGGCCAGGCAGCAGCTTGCCACCGGCAACAGGCGTGTTGCGGATGATCTGCGGCAACAGCGGCAGCAGAACCCGCTTTGTGTAGGCGGCGCCGCCAAGCCGCATCGTCTCGCGGAGGGGATCCCAAGAGAGGCCGTAGCCGCGCCGGATCTTCGCCGGCAAGGAGCCGATGATGATGAAGTTGACAGCCTCAACCAGGCCGCGCATGTAGACCGGCGCTGGAGGGTGAAGGACGATCGCGAGGCTCTCCTCGCGGGCTCTCTCGGTAACCCAGAGCTGATCGCCGTCAACCATCTCGGACATGTAGGCGTCGAAGCCTTCGATCGTTGCCGGCATCTCGTCTTCTTTGAGTCCAAACAGCTTCCCGACGACGCGATAGTCGCCCCAGAGGGCGTCACGCTCGTCGCGCGTCAGCTCATCGACATAGAGGCGATAAAGCTTGTCGGCCGAGTCGACCAGCGCAGCAAGCGTCCAGAGCAGGAACTGCGGGTCGTCGGCGGCGTAAGGGGTACCGGCGGGGTACTTGCCTGCAGGCTCCTCAAGGACGCCGTTGATCCGCGTGTGTACCTCGCGCACCCGCTCGGTCATCCGGTCGGCGTCAACCCGGCGGCCGAAGTAGATCGTGTTCATGATCGTCGCCGTGCGTGCAAGCCGCGCATGTGCAGCGTCTCTGGCCTCGGTCTTAATGAAGAAACCCTCGAACATCACCGGGTGTGCGGCCTGCATCAGGAGCGCGCGGGCACCGGAGAAGGCCACGATCAGTTCGCGGTTGACCCGCCGGATAAGCGCATCGTCTTCGAAGTACCCCTCACCAGGGGCGGCGGCGAGAAAGGGAATTGGTTTGGGCTGTGAGGCGGTCGCCATGCGTAAACAATGTACGAGTCTCTACGCTGGAGCGACCATGCCTGCTGCTGCCTATGCCGGAAAAGAGTGTGTCTGTCAGTTCAACCGCGGAATCTGTGATCAGACCTGCGTCAAGGACATGCTTGAAACGCCGTTCTACATCGCCTGCCTGAAGCTGAAGGGACGGCGCTGCGTCGTGATCGGCGGCGGCGACATGGGACTGGAGAAGAGCGAAGGTCTGCTGGCCTGCGGCGGGGACGTGACCGTGATCTCGCCCGATGCCGGGCCCGAGCTGGAAGCACTCGCCGCCGAAGGGTCGATCACTTGGGAGAAGCGCGACTACGCAGGGCCGGAGGATCTTGAGGCGGTCTTCATCGTTATCGCCTGCACCGACTCGACCGAGACCAACATCCGGATCTACGAAGATGCCGAGAAGCGAGCGATGCTCGTCAACATCGTCGACGTGCCGCCGCTCTGCAACTTCATTCTGCCCGCAGTCGTCCGCACCGGACCGCTGGCAATCGCAATCTCGACCGCAGGCGCATCACCGGCGCTGGCAAAGAGGATGAAGCGCGAGATCAGCGAGCTCTTCGGCGAGGAGTACGCACAGCTCGCAATCATGCTCAACGAGACTCGCGGCTGGGCCAAGGGGACGCTTCCCACATACCAGGACCGCAAGGCCTTCTTCGAGGAGATCGTCAACGGCGAGCCCGACCCGATCGCGCTGCTGCGTGACGGCGACGCCGCCGCCGTGCAGGATCTGATCGCCGCGGCGCAGCGCACACACGCGCCCGCCTGAAACAGCTTTGCCGCGCTAGGCTCGGCTCGTGAGCGGGCTCACGCACCTAAACGACGACGGCGAGGCGCGGATGGTCGACGTCTCCGGCAAGAAGCCGACCAATCGCAGAGCCGTCGCGCGCGCAGTTGTGGTGATGGAGCCGGCGACGGCGGCGGCTGTTGCGGCCGGCGACGCGCCAAAGGGCGACGTGCTCGCGAGCGCGCGGATCGCGGGGATCATGGCCGCCAAACGGACCGCCGAGCTGATCCCGCTCTGCCACCCGCTGGGACTCGATCACGTTGAAATCGACGGGCTGATCGACGCCGATGCGGGAACCGTCACGCTGACGGCCAGCGCCTCCGTGCACGGCCCGACCGGCGTCGAGATGGAAGCGATGACGGCCGTTTCGGTCGCGGCCCTGACCGTCTACGACATGGTCAAGGGACTTGAACGCGGCGTCACAATCGAGCGCGTCGAACTGCTCGAGAAGAGCGGCGGCCGTTCCGGCCGCTGGACCCGGCCCTAGGACCGGAGCGACGTCGTGCGCACCGCAATCCTGACGATTTCCAGCTCGCTGGCCGGCGGCGATGGCGAAGACCTTTCCGGACCGGCGCTTGCCGCCGCGGCGACCGATGCAGGCTGCGAGGTTGAACTTCGCGAGGTCATGGCCGACGACCAGCCCGCGATCGAGGCTCGGCTGCGCGAGCTTGTTGCCGAGGGCTTTGAGATCGTCCTTACGAGCGGCGGTACCGGACTCACCCCCGACGACGTAACCCCGGAAGCCAGCGAGGCTGTGATCGAGCGCCCGGTCCCCGGGATCGCCGAGGCGATGCGCGCAGCATCGATGCAATTCACGCCGGCTGCGGCGATCTCGCGCGCGACAAGCGGCGTTGCCGGAAGGACGCTGATCGTCAACATGCCCGGCAACCCCAAGGCGATCGGTGAAGTCTTCCCCGTCCTCGCACCGATCCTTGGCCACGCAGTCCGTCACATCAGCCGTCAGGGCGGCCGCAGCGATGGCGAGCACTGACCAGGCGGTCGTCTGCGAGGGCCTCGTCCGCCGCTACGGCGAACGCCGAGCGCTTGACGGGATCGACCTGACACTGAAGCGGGGACAGACGCTTGTCGTGTTCGGCCCCAACGGCGCCGGCAAGACGACGCTGCTGCGCGTAATCGCGACGCTGCTGCGGGCAAACGAGGGCAGCGTCAGCGTGCTGGGCAACGACCTGCGCAAGAACGGCCGCGAGGCGCGCAGCGAGATCGGCTTCCTCGGCCACAGCTCGCTCTGCTACGCCGACCTGACAGCGCGCGAGAACCTCACCTACCACGCCCGACTGCACGGCATAGCGGATCCCGACGAGCGAATCGAGCGGCTGCTCATTGAGACCGGGCTGGAGAGCCGTGGCGACGAGCGCGTCGCCGGCTACTCGAGGGGGATGGTGCAGCGCCTTGCGATCTGCCGCGCCGTCCTCCACGAGCCGGAGCTGCTGCTGCTGGACGAGCCCCGTTCCAACCTCGATCCGGCGGCGATCGACCAGGTCGAAGCGCTGATTGGGGCGGCCTCCGGGCGCTCGCGAGTGATCGCCAGCCATGACCCGGCCGGCGGGCTGGAAGAGGCCGACCTCGTGCTGGGCCTTCGCGCGGGAAGCCCGGTGATGCTCGCGCCGGCCGGCGAGCTGACGGCCGAGCAGATTGGCGAGCTCTACCGATGAGTGCGTCACGCCCCCCGTCAACGCTCGCAGCAACCAGCGCCGTGCTGGCGAAGGAGCTGAGGCTTGAGCGGCGCGCCCCGCAGACGCTCACCGCGATGGCGCTCTTTAGCGCCACGGCAATCGTCATCTTCCACTTCGCGCTGGGACGCGACGAAGTCTCTGGGGCGCTCGCGTCGGGCGTCCTCTGGGTGACGCTGACGCTCGCCGCACTGCTGGGGATCGGCCGCGTGTTCGTTGCCGACAGCGAGGAGGGAGGCCTCGACGGTTTCCTGCTGGCACCGGTCGAGCGCAGCGCGCTGCTTATCGCAAAGGCGCTCTCGCTCTTGATCTTCCTGATCGGAGTCGGTGCTCTGACTTCGCTGATCTTCGCGGTGCTGCTGCTCGGACCGACCCCGAGCGTGACCCAGTGGGGCTCGCTCGCGATCGTGATCGTGCTGGCCGACATCGGGATCGCGCTGGTCGGAACGCTGGTGGCGGCGATCGCGATCCAGACACGCACGCGCGACCTGATCACCTCGATCCTGGCGTTGCCGCTGCTGATTCCGGTGCTGATCGGAGCCACCCGCGCCTGCGAGCCGCTGCTCAGCGTCGGCGGCGGCGGGCTGGCGACCCGCTGGCTGATGATGCTCGGGTTGTACGATCTTGTATTCGGGCTGCTTGCCTACGCACTGTTTGACTACCTGATCGAAGACTGATCGATGACGACAACAAAACCGCTCTACGGACGACGCCTCACCGGCCTTGCGATCGCGACGGCCGTCGTGGTGACCGCGTCGATTGGCCTCGCCTTCTTCTACGCACCGATCGAGGTCGACCAAGGCTTCTCTCAGAAGATCTTCTACATCCATGTTCCGCTCGCGATCGTCACGCTCGGCGGCTTCGTTTTCGGCGGGATATTTGGCGTGCAGTACCTGCGGACCGGCGAGAGCCGCCATGACCTGCGCTCCTACACGGCGATCCATCAGGGACTGATCTTCTGCATCGGTGCGCTGATCACCGGTTCGATCTGGGCGAAGGCCGCCTGGGGCCAATGGTGGGTGTGGGACGAGCCGACGCTGGTGTCTTTCCTGATCGTCTTCCTGCTCTATTGCACCTATCAGCCGCTGCGCTTCTCGATCGAGGATCCCGAGCGCCAAGCCCGCTACGCGGCGGTCTTTGCGATCGTCGCCGGCGTCTTTGTGCCGGTCAACTTCATTGCGGTGAGGCTCGCAAGTCCGCTGATCCACCCTCGCGTGCTCGGCAGCTCCGGAGGGTCGCTCCCGAACGACATGCGAATCGCCTTCTACAGCGCGCTGCTGGGAGCCACGCTGCTCTTCATCACGATCTGCAAGTACGAGATGGCTTCGAAGAACAACCGCGCCCAGCTTGCGGCGCTGCGCCGCAGTATCAGCGGCGAGTCAGGCGACATCTCAACCGGGCGCAGCGCAGCGCCAAAGATCTCCCCGTCATGACCGAAACCCTCCCTCCCAACACAGGCTATGTCGCCGCCGCCTACCTCGTATTCCTGGCCATACTGCTGATCTACGTCGTGATCATGGCGGTCCGCGCGGCGCGCCTCGAGCGCGAGTTGGCCGAGCTGCTTGCTCTCGCAAGCGAGCGCAAGCAGGAAAGTTCGCAGGGGGATTCGCCGAAGGAGAGCGTGCCTCAGTGAGCGAGCTGCTGGCCATCGGCATCTCGCACAAGACGGCGCCGGTCGCACTGCGCGAGCGTGTGGCGCTGACAGCCAACGAGGCCGAACGCTTCGTGCGCGAGCTTGTCGCGACCGATGAGCTGCGCGAGGCGGTCGTGATTTCGACCTGCAATCGCACCGAGGCCTACATCGTTGCCCGCAACTCGGTTGACGCCGAAAGCGTGCTGCTCAGCAAGCTCGCTGGCCGCGCGGGAATCCGCCCGACTGAGCTGGTCGACATCGTCTACTCGCCTCGCAACTGCGACGCCGCCCGCCACCTCTTCAGCGTGACGGCGGGCCTCGATTCGATGATTGTTGGCGAGAACGAGGTCCAGGGGCAGGTTCGCCGCTCCTACGAAGCGGCGCTTGCCGCCGGCACCACCGGTCCGTTCACCAACCGCCTGTTCCGAGCCGCACTCCAAGCGGGCAAGCGAGTCCGCAGCGAAACCGCCCTGGGTACGGCGCGGGTAAGCATTCCGTCGATCGCCGTCGCTCTGGCGCAGGAGACGGTCGGCGACCTTGAGAACCGCAATGTCGTTGTGATCGGAGCCGGCGAGACGGCCGAGCTGACCGCGCGAGCTCTGGCCGATCAGGGAGTGACGACTCTGTTCGTCGCAAATCGCAGGATTGAGCGTGCCCGCGAGCTGGCCCAGCGCTTCGGCGGCGACGTTGGTTCGCTCGAAGAGCTCCCGCAGCGGATGATCGACGCCGACATTGTCGTCGCTTCAACATCGTCGCCCCACCCGATCATCGGCGTCAGCGAACTTGAACAGATGATGGAGAGCCGCGATGGCAAGCCGCTGCTGTTGATCGACATCGCCGTACCCCGCGATATCGAGGAGGGCTGCGGCGACATCCCCGGAGTGCGCGTGCTGAACATGGACGACCTGCAGACGGCCGCGGCGCGAAACCTCGAGGTTCGCGAAGGCGAGCGCGACCAGGCAGGCGAGATTGTCGAGGACGAGATCGAGCGCTTCTCCGGCTGGATGGCCCAGCAGGGCGCGACCCCGACTATCGCCGCGCTGCGCGAGCACGGTTCGGCGATCGTCGAGCAGGTTCTCGCCGAGAACGACGGCCGCTGGGAGAGCGCATCTTCGCGCGACGTCGTTCGCGTGGAAGCGATCGCCCGCGCGGTAATGCAGCGTCTGCTGCATGAGCCGACGATTCGCACCAAGGCTTTGGAGCAGGGCGGCGGGCACGGGCGAATTGCCGTTCTGCGAGAGCTCTTCGGGCTGGACGAAGTTCCGGAGGAATCGGCAGGTTCAAGCGCTGCTTCCGCCGATCCGGAGTTCGGTCAGGCCGCCGAGGTCCGTCCGCTCCGACGCGGCTCGTGAAGCTCGGAACCCGCGGCAGCGCGTTGGCGCTGGCGCAGGCGGCAACAGTTGCCCAGGCAATCCCGGGCGCGCAGCTTGAGACGATCATCTCCTCGGGCGACCGCGGCCGCGAGGCGGGCGACGACAAGGAGCGCTGGGTACGGGAACTCGATGAGGCTCTGCTTGACGGGCGGATCGAGCTTGCCGTCCACTCGGCCAAGGATCTTCCCGCCCGCTTGACCGAAGGTTTGGTGATAGCTGCCACCGCGACCCGCGCCGATCCCTTTGACGTTCTCTGCGGAGCCGAGTCGATCGAAGCGCTGCCGCCCGGCGCGCGCGTCGGCACGAACTCGCTGCGCCGCGCTGCGCAGCTGATGGCGATCCGCGACGACATCGAGATCTGCGAGCTGCACGGCAACATCGACACGCGGCTGGACGCGTTGGCTGAAGGCCGCTTCGACGCGATCGTGCTTGCGCTCGCCGGACTGCAGCGACTTCAGCGCACCGACGAGGCGGGAGCACGACTCGATCAACTGGTGCCGGCGGCAGGCCAGGGGACGCTCGCGATCACCGCCAGAAGCGGCGACAGCAGCTCGATCGAAGCCGCGGCCGGACTCAACGACGAGGCGACCGGCCAATGCCTGACTGCCGAGCGCGCGCTCGTCGAAAGCCTCGACTCGGACTGCCACACGCCTGTCGGTGCCTACGCGACGCTCGACGACGGCACGGTAACTCTCGAGGCCTTCGTCGGACGGCCCGACGGTTCGGTTTGGCTGCGCGACCGGCTTGCCGGCGTCGGCGAATTCGCGGATCCGTCCGCACTCGGGCACGAAGTGGGTCGGCGGATGCTCGCCGCCGGCGCCGCCGGGGTACTCGGACGATGAGCGCGGCCAAGCCGGGGACGGTCTACCTCGTCGGAGCCGGACCCGGAGATGAGGGGCTGCTGACTCTGCGCGCTGCGGAGCTGCTGGCCAGCGCCGACGTGATCCTGCACGACCAGCTGATTCCGGTTCACGCACTTGCGAGGGCGCGCGCCGACGCCGAGCTGATCGACGTCGGAAAGATCGGCGGCGGCAAGCAGGTGCCGCAGGAGCTGACCGAGGAGCTGATCGTCGAGCACGCATTGGCGGGGCGCAGCGTCGTCCGCCTCAAAGGCGGCGACCCGTTCGTGTTCGGGCGCGGCGGCGAAGAAGCGATCACCTGCATCGAGCGGGGCATCAACGTAGAAGTGGTTCCTGGCGTCACGTCGGGGATCGCCGCCCCGGCCTACGCCGGCATTCCGGTTACCCAGCGCTCCGTCGCTGCGGCGGTGGCCTTTGTCACCGGGCACGAGAACCCGAACAAGCCCGAATCTCAGATCGACTGGTCCGCGCTTGCTTCATTCCCGGGAACGCTCGTCTTCTACATGGGCGTCAAGCGCCTTGGCCAGATCGCCGAGAAGCTGATCACCGCCGGCCGTCCTGCCGATCAGCCGGTAGCCGTTATCGAACGCGGAACCTTTGCCTCCCAGCGCGAAGCGGTCGGCACGCTGGAGACGATCGCAGCGATCGCCGAGCAGCAGGAGATCAAGGCACCCGCGATCACGGTGATCGGAGACGTCGCAGCGCTCGGCAACCAGATGCCCTGGCGTCAGGCGGCAAGACCGCTGGCCGGGATCAGCGTCGCGGTCACGCGTGCGCGCGCGCAGGCAAGCTCGCTGGCTACGGAGTTGAGCGCGCTTGGCGCCGAAGTGGTCGAAGCGCCGGCAATCAGGATCGAGCCGCTCAGCCCGAGCGTCCCTGACCTGGAGCAGTTCGACCTCCTCTGCATCACCAGCCCCAACGGCGCCGACCAGCTCTTCGAAGCGATCAACGACGCGCGTGACCTTGCCGGCATGACCATTGCCGCAATCGGTCCGGGCACGGCGCGTGCGCTGCTTGCGCACGGCATCAAAGCCGACATCGTCCCCGAGCGCTCGATCGCCGAAGCGCTAGTTGAAGCGTTGGTTGATGTTCCCGTCGAGCGTGCTCTGATTGCACGCGCGGAAGAGGCCCGCGACGTGCTCGCCGACGCACTTCGCGAGCGCGGCGCCGAGGTCGAGATCCTGGCGCTGTACCGGACGGTGGCGGAGCCGCTTGACGGCGAGTCGAAAGCAGCCGCGCTCGGCGCCGACTATGCAACCTTCACCTCAGCCTCGTCGGCGCGCTTTTTCAACGACGCCGCCGGAACGCTTGAAGGCCCGCGGCTCGTCTCGATCGGACCGGTCACCAGCGCCCAGATTCGCGAGCTCGGCTACGAACCCGCGATCGAGGCCGAGGAGCACACGCCCGACGGCTTAGTGGCAGCCCTGATCGCGGACGCTGCAAAACGGTAGGTTCGGCAGGTGCGCTCAAACGCCCCGACAGCCGAAACCCGCCAGCCAAGATGACGCTGCCGCTGACATTCCTGACCGACTACGGCGCGGCCGACGAATACGTCGGCGTCTGCCACGCCGTAATTGCCGGGATCGCGCCCGACAGCCGGATCTTCGACGTCACCCACGAGATTGAGCGCCACGACGTGCGAACCGGCGCGCTGATTCTGAGGCGCTCTCTGCCGTACTTCCCTGCCGGCGTCCACTTGGCGATAGTCGACCCTCAAGTCGGAGGAGAACGGCGCGCAGTGGCGCTGCGGGCGGCCGACGAGCGCCGCCTCTTTGTTGGCCCCAACAACGGCCTGCTGTCACTGGCCGTGCAGCGCTTTGGCGGCATTGTCGAAGCGGTCGACGTCTCGCTTTCGCCCTACCGGCTTGAACCAACCTCGGCGACCTTCCACGGCCGCGACATCTTCGCCCCTATCGCGGCGCAGCTCGCCGCGGGCACCGAGCTGGCCGACTGCGGAATCCCGATCGACCCCGCTGACATTGAGGTCCTTGAGATGCCGCTGGCACGGGCCGAAGGCGACACGCTGATCGCCCACGCCCTGACGATCGACATCTTCGGCAACGTCACCTTGGACGTGGAGCACGACGAGCTGGCCGGCTTTGGTCTGCGGCTCGGTCAGACGATCAGCGCCAACGGCCACACCGCCCCGTACACGACGACCTACGTCGATGTTGCAGAAGGCTCTCTGCTGGTTTACGAAGACGCCTACCGCTCGCTTGCGCTTGCCGTCAATCGCGGATCGGCGGCCGAGATGCTGGGTCTCTCGATCGACGACGAGGTTCGAATCACGCTTCGCTGATGCAGCTCGGCCGTCCGCATCTTCACCTGCAGAGCATCGGGTCGACCAACCAACGCGCCCGCGAACTTGCCGCCGCAGGAGCTCCCCACGGCACGTTGGTGACCGCCGATCACCAGACGGCAGGACGAGGTCGCCAAGGTCGCGACTGGGTAGCCCCGCCCGGCTCGTCGGCGCTGATCTCGGTCGTGCTCAGGGACCCGCCCGCGCTGCTGCCGCTGATCGCTGCGGTGGCGGTAGCTGAAAGCTGCGGGCCGCAGGCCCAGATCAAGTGGCCAAACGACATCCTGATCGAGGACAGTCAGGGCCGGCTCGGCAAGGTTGCCGGCATCCTCTGCGAAGGCCGCCCGCAGGAAGGCTGGGGCGTTGTCGGAATCGGCATCAATGTCGCGCTCGATCTTGACGCCGCTCCCGAGGAGATTCGCACGACTGCGGCGACGCTCGCACTGGAGCCCTCGGCCCGTCGCCTGATCGTCGCCCAAACGGTGGCGGCGCTCGGTGCTGCCTTGCTGCTCCCGCCCGATCTGATCCTTGAACGCTGGCGCCAGCGGGATGCTCTGGCTG
Organism: Actinomycetota bacterium; assembly: GCA_009699565.1. Classification (GTDB taxonomy): domain Bacteria; phylum Actinomycetota; class Thermoleophilia; order Solirubrobacterales; family Solirubrobacteraceae; genus F1-60-MAGs163. The sequence continues at coordinate 17,495 of WLNX01000001.1, forward strand.
GCAGTCAGGTCTCCTGGCAGACGGCGGGCGGCCTGCAGCACGGAACGGCAATCGGGGTTGGCGGCGACGGGGCGCTTCGGGTAGAGAGCTCGGACGGGGAAGAGCTGGAACTTGACGGCGGCGAGGTCCACCTCGAGCCGGCAGGCGACTAGGCCGCGGCCTGGTCCTCGGTAGTGCCGTCGGGCTCGGGCCCGCCGGGATCGTCCGCCTTTGACTGGCGGCCATTGGCCGCGTTTGCTCCGTTTGCCGCCTCCGTGCCGGGAGCCTTGGCGCCGCTGCGGCGACGGCGACGACTGCGATTGCGGCGCCCCTTGCCCTTGGGGAAGTTGCGCAGCAGTTCGCGCGAGCAGGCGCCCGGCTTGCGCGCCAGACGTGTCCGGGCGCCGCGCAGGACCTCTTCGGCCTCGGGCGTGTGAGCGACGGCGGCCGCCAAGACCGCAACCTGAAGACGGCGGTCCTGCTCGCGGATCGCCTGCACCAGCCGGCGCGCGTTACGGGCGTGCGCTCCACCTGACGAATTGACGAGAAGGCCAAGGAGGCGCTTGGTTTCAGGCCAGCGCTGAACCGCGTACTGCTCGTGCAGCTCGCGTGTGTAGTCGGCGAGGCGCCAGATCCACCCGGTCGCCTGGTCGCGGCCGCCGATCCGCTTGTCGGCGAGCGCCTGCAGACAAACCTTCGAGCCTTCGCGGCGCTGCTCCTTGTTCCAGCCCTCGATCATCTCGACGGCAAGGTCGAACGCCTCCGGATCCTTCAGTGCGGCGATCTCCTGCAAGGCGCGAATCCGCAGCGCGGAGTGCTCGTTGCGCTCCACAACCGTCAGCAGGAAGCGGCGCTTGAGCTCGCCGGTGCGGTCGAACTGGAGCATTGCTCGCGCCCGGCGCCAGCCGCTCGGAGCGACGCGCGCGCCGGCCAAGGCGGCCCACATGTGCTTCTCGCCGAAGTCCAGATTCTCGACGCCGATCCGCCAGAGCTCGCGCTCGAACACTTCGTGACGGCGCTCTTCACCGGCGGTCACCGGAAGCACGCGGCGCTCGACGCGCACGCGGCGGCCGCGGCCGCGCCTCACCGGCCCGACGACGATCGCGCCCCCTCGGTAGACGTCGCGCTCGAGCAGCGAGTGGAGCGTCACGACCGGGTCGTCGTGGCGGGTCGCCGGGTGGACGAAGTCGACCACTACGCCGGCCTCCTTGCCGGGGTGGCGGCGGGTGACGCGGCCGACGCGCTGCTGGTAGATCCTCTTTGAGGCGGTCGGGGCAAGGTGCATGCAGACGGTCGCGCGGGGGCTGTTCCATCCCTCAGCCAGAAGCTGCGCGTTGACGAGAACATCGATGTCGCCGGCCTCGTAGCGGGCGAGGATCTCGGCCAGTTCGCGCTTGGGCGTCTCGCCGGAGACGGCCTCGGCCTTGATGTTGAGGTTGCGGAACGCTTCAGCGACGTTGTAGGCGTGCTGCACCCCGGCCGTGTAGACGACGCCCGGCACGCCGTTGAAGCGCGTGTTGTAGAGGTCGGCTATCGCCATGTTGAAAGGCGTCTGGTCGAGCAGCTCGGCGAGCATCTCCTGATCGAACTCGATGTCCACCTCGCCCTTGCGGAGCGGCACGTTCGCGATCGTGCGAACCCCCGGACCGGGGGGAATCCGCAGGCACCGCAGCGGGGAGATGACTCCGCGGCGAGCGGCCTGCGCCAGGTCAAAGCGGGAAGTTTGGGTGGGAAAGAGATCGGTGACGTGGCGCGCAATCAGCGCACCGGTAGCGGTCATGCCGATGAAGACCGGTCCGGTCCACTCGCGGATTGCGGCGCTCGTCTTCTCCCCCAGCGCCGTATGAGCCTCGTCGCAGATCACGATCGTGTAAGCGCTGGAGATGTTGCCGGCGTTGCGGACGAACCACTGGTAGGTCTCGACCGTTACGGGACCAGACAGATCGAGTCCCTCGTCACCGAGCAGCGGCCCACAGATGCGACTGGAATAGCCGCGGGTTCGAATCTCGTCGTTGAACTGGTCAACGAGGTTGCGGCGGTGGGTGAGGATCAGAATCCCTCCGGTGCGGGACGCATCAACGAAGCCCATAGCGGCGACCGTCTTGCCCGCGCCGGTTGCGTGTTCAAACCAGAAGCGCTTGTCGGCGTTTGGATCGTCAAGCGCTTCGGAGTCGATGTCCTCGTCGGTGGCGTCCGGGGACTCGATCTGATCAACCTCCACCTCGATCTCTTCGATCTCCTCGTCGCCCTCCTCGTCCTCGTCCTCGGCGTGTTCCTCGTCGAGCGCCGCGAGCTCGGCTGCGAGTTCCTCGTCGTCGGGTGCAATCTCCTCCAGCGGCTGCTCGCCAACGTCAAAGACCGGCTCAGCGATCTCAAGGTCGTCGGTCTTCATCCGGGCCGCAAGCAGGGCGGTCAGGGTTCCCGACAGCGCGTCAACCTGGTGCGGGTTGAGCACGGTGCCGTCGGCGAGGTGTGGCTCCTCCTCGCTGAGGACGCGCTCGAGGCCAAGCAGCAGCGACCACGCCCTGCGCCACTTGGTTGAGGGAAGCTTCGCTCCTTCGTCGAGCTCCTCGAGTGCCGACCAGAGAGCGCGCGCCCTTGGCGTGCCGGGAGCGAGGGCGACTTCGACCGCTTCGCCCGGATGGACGAATCGCTCCAACGTGAACGCTTCAGCGCGCTCTATCTCTTTGCCGGTAGGAACCGGTCCGGCCGCTTGGGCCACTAGAAATCAGCCATCTTGCTTAGGGCAATAAAGAGGCGGGAAGCGGAGCAAGTTACCGGCACCACCACCCACAAGCCGGGAACCGCCCGGAGCGGACACTGGAAGTCTCTCACTCGAGACAGACGCAGTGTGCCACTAATTATACCGCACCACTGTGCGATCCTGAAGAGATGAAGATTGCTGCAACAGTCCTCGTCGGGCTCGCCGTCGTCGCGGCGCTCGTGATCGGCCTGACCCAAGCCGGAAGCCGGACGGGCAGCGAACCGTCAACGGCAACCGGCGCGCCGACCGCCGCTCAGGCCTCGCGCTTCCTCCAAGGCTCCCCGGCGGCACTCGCGGCGCTCCACGCACAGGGGTCCGAGATCCTCCCGGGCGGCCCCGCTGGGCTCAAGGAGCGAATGCGTGCGCTACGCGGATTTCCGCTCGTCATCAACGTCTGGGCGTCGTGGTGCGGGCCCTGTCGCCAGGAGATGCCGGTGCTCCAGAAGGTTTCGGTAAGCCGCGGCCGCAAGATCGCCTTCCTCGGCGTAAACCTCAAGGACAACACGCCCGCTGCGCGGAGGCTGCTGCGCGAGTTTCCGGTCGCCTACCCCAGCTACCAGGATCCGGACGGCAAGATCTACAACGCCAACAGACTGGCGGGTGCTCCCTCGATGCTCTTCTACTCGGCGTCCGGCAAGCGCCAGTACATCCACTCTGGTCCCTACCTGAGCACCAAGGACCTGAATGTCGACATCGACCGCTACGCGGTCGCTCCCAAGTGACGCTGCAGATCCGCAAGACTCTGAGCTTGGAGGAGGTCGAAGCGGCAATCGCGCTGCGGACCGAGGTCTTCGTGGAGGAGCAGGGCGTTCCGCTGGAAGAGGAACTCGACGGCCTTGACCCGCAGGCAATCCACGTGATCGTTTTGAGCGACGACAGGGTTGTCGCGACCTGCCGGCTGGTCTCCGACGGCCGGCTTGTCAAGCTCGGCAGGATGGTCGTCGCCGCCGACTTCCGCGGCCGCGGCATTGCCACCCGGCTGCTCGCCTTCTGCGATCAGGAGGCGGCCGCTCTCGGCGCGACCGAAGTAAGGCTCGCCGCCCAGTGCTACGTGATCGCGCTCTACGAGAAGTCCGGCTACATCGCATACGGCGAGGTCTTTCCCGACGCGGGCATTGACCATCGCTGGATGAGCAAACAGATCGCGTGAGAGTGGACTGAGCGATGATCGCGGTTGCGTTCACGAGCCTTCTGGCGCTGCTGATTGGCGTTGGATCTGAGCGTCGCTGGGGTGAGGGGGCACTGACGCTCTCGAAGCGCCTGCTCGACCTGCTGGCCTATGTCGCTCTGCCGGTAGTCGTCTTCTTCACGGTCAACTCGCTGGCCTTCACCAAGGGGGTCGGTGCCGGGCTGGTCTTTGGCTGGACAGAGCGGATCGTCGTGATCCTGCTGGCCTGGCTGATCGGTTCGCGGCTGCTTCGCCTCCCGAGGGCCGGGACCGGAGCGATGATGATCGCCGTTGGGCTCGCGAATACCGGCCACCTCGGGATCCCGCTCGTCGCGCTGCTGCTGGGCAGCGAGAAGGTCGGCCTCGCAGTGACCTACGACACCGCCGTCACCGCACCGCTGATCCTGATCGGCGGGTTCGCGATCGGCGCCGCCTTCGGCGAGCGTGCCGGCGACACCGGGCTCCAGCGCCTGCGCTCGTTCGTGATCCGCAACCCGGCACTGCTCGCGCTGATCGCAGCGCTGCTGCTGCCCGCTTCGTTCACCCCGGCCTGGGCGCACGATCTGGCGACGTTCCTGGCCGTGGCGATCGCCCCGATTGGGTTCTTTGCGCTGGGCGTCAACCTGATGATCGAGCACGACCAGTCGGGGACGCGGATCTTCCCGCCCGAGCTGACCGCGCCGGTCGCCGTCGCGCTGGGCCTGCGACTGCTGGTGGCGCCGGGGGTGATGCTCGGGCTGTCGAACTTCGTGATTGAGGTTCCCACCACCTTCCTGATCCAAGCCGGGATGGCGAGCGGTGTGACCGGGCTGGCAATCGGCCACATCTTCGGGCTCAACATGAAGATCATCGTCGGTGCGATCGCTTGGAGCACAGCGATCATCGTCGTTGCCGCCTGCGTCGTCGGGCTCGTCGGCGGGCTGTAGGCTCAGGCTCATGCGAGCCCTGATCCAGCGCGTCAGCAGGGCATCGGTGCGCGCTGACGGAACCGAGACGGGCCGAATTGGCGCCGGCCTCTGCGTGCTGCTTGGGGTCGGGCCCGGAGACGACGAGGAGTGCTGCGACCGTCTGGCGGACAAAGTTCTAGCGCTGCGAATCTTTGAGGATTCCGAAGGGAAGATGAGCGAGTCGCTCGGCGAGCGGGGAATCCTCTGCGTCAGCCAGTTCACCCTTTACGCCGACACGCGCAAGGGCAACCGCCCAAGCTTCACCGGCGCAGCCCCGCCGGAGCTGGCGGAGCCGCTCTACGACCGCTTCTGTGATCGGGTGGGCGCCCAGCGCGGAGTCTTCGGCGCGGCGATGGAGGTGGAGCTCGTCAACGACGGACCGGTAACGCTAATGCTCGAGGCGGAGCCCCGCGCATGAGCCCGCGCGACCCCGCGTCGTCGCGCCTGCGAAGCTCTTGTGATGGCTCCTGAACCAAGAATGGTGCCGCGCTTCGCGGCCGAACCTCCCCACGAACACCTCCCCTCCGGCCGCTGGGCGCTGAAGCTGCAGCAGGTCTTCATCGAGGCCTGTGCCGCAATCGAACCTGACGACGGCGCCGAAATGGGGCAGATCGGCGAGATCGCCTGGTTTCCTGACCGCACATGGCACGGGCGCTCCTACATCCCGGCCGTTGCAAGCACCTCGAACGGACTCGAAGTCTTCGGCTACATCGCCCACACGCAGAATGCCGAAGGCGACCAGGACCTGACGGCCGTCGCCGACGTGACCGCGCAGACCGCCGCAGACAACCCCGACTGGACAATTGATCTCTGCGAGGAGGTCGTCGGCTCGTGGCGCGGCGAAACCGATTCGGTCGCTGCAATGACGCTCGTCTGGGGCCGCCCGCTTGGCGGCGAAGCGAAGATCGCCGTAGCGGAACTTGCCGGCCTCTGCGTGGACCAATGCGAACTGGTCGACGACCGCTTCACGCTGCTGGCACCGGACGACTACCGCAGCGACACGCTTGAGATCGCCTGCTTTGACGGCGGCGGCCGCGAGGTTGCGCGCGAGTCGCTCTACGAAGACGACGACAGCGAGTAGCGAACTACTTAGGAAGCAGTGCTGTCGCCTCGGCCTGGTCGAGCGGGAAGTGGCAGGCGACCATCGACCCGTTGACCTGCTCGGCCAGCGGCGGCTCCTGCTGCGAGCAGAGCGCCTGAGCCTTTGGGCAGCGGGTGTGGAAGCGGCACCCGGCAGGAGGCGCGCTCGGCGACGGCACGTCGCCCTTGAGCACCGGCCGACGGCCGACGGAGCTGATTGACGGGTCGGGGATTGGCACCGAAGCCAGCAGTGCGCCGGTGTAGGGGTGGCGGGGCTCGGTGAAGCAGATCTCGGAAGCGGTCAGCTCAACGATCTTGCCGAGGTACATCACCGCGATCCGGTCGCACATGTGACGCACGACGCTCAGATCATGGGCGATGAAGATCAGCGTCAGCCCGAGCTCGCTCTGGAGATCTTGGAGAAGGTTGATGATCTGGGCCTGAATCGAAACGTCAAGCGCCGAAACCGGCTCGTCGGCCACCAGCAGCTTCGGCTTCAGCGCGATCGCCCGCGCAACCCCGATCCGTTGGCGCTGACCACCCGAGAACTGGTGCGGGTAACGGTTGTAATGCTCGGGGTTGAGGCCGACCCTGTCCATCAGATCGCGCACCTCCCTGCGACGCTCGTCGGCACTAGAAGCGAGTCCGTGGATGATGAACGGCTCGGCGATGATCGAGCCGACCGTCTTGCGCGGGTTCAGCGACGAGTACGGATCCTGAAAGACCATCTGAGCATCGCGGCGCAGCGGCGCAAGCTCGCGGCGCCCGCTGTGGGTGATGTCCTCGCCTTCGAACAGCACTTGGCCGCCGGTCGGTTCCAGCAGCCGCATGATCAGCCTGCCGGTCGTGCTCTTCCCGCAGCCCGACTCCCCGACAAGGCCAAAGGTTTCGCCGCGTCCGACGCTGAACGAGACGCCGTCGACTGCGCGGACAGCGCCGTATTGACGCTGCAGAACGACGCCTCGCGTCAGCGGGAAGTGCATCTCGAGGTCACGTACTTCAACGAGTGGATCGCCGCTCATGCCTTGCGGCTCCTTTCGGCCGGCTCGAGCAGGCAGGCAACCCGGTGGTTCGAAGACCCTGCAACCGCCTCAAGCTGCGGAAGCTCCTCTGAGCAGCGGTCGAAGGCGCGCGGGCAGCGTGGATGGAAGGCGCAGCCGCCCGGGGGCGAGATCATACTCGGGGGCCGACCGGCGATCGGGTCAAGACCGATGCTGCGGTCACGGTCGAGTCGCGGGATCGAAGCCAGCAGACCCCGCGTGTAAGGGTGCTGCGGATTGGCGAAGAGGTCGGCGGCACTGGCCTGCTCGACGATCCGGCCGGCGTACATCACGGCGATCTCGTCAGCAACCTCGGCGACGACGCCGAGGTCGTGCGTGATGATGATCATTGCGGTGCCGGTCTGGCGTTGCAGGTCCGCAATCAGCTCGAGAATCTGAGCCTGAACGGTTACGTCCAGCGCCGTTGTCGGTTCGTCGGCGATCAGCAGGCGCGGGTCGTTCGCCAGCGCCATCGCGATCATCACGCGCTGGCGCATGCCGCCGGAAAACTCGTGCGGATAGCTCGAGAGTCTTGAGCGCGGGTCCGAAAGCCCAACCATGCCCAGCAGCTCGGCGGCCCTGTCGCGCGCAGCCGCCTTGCTGACGTTTCGGTGAACCTGGATCGCCTCGACGAGCTGTGCGCCAATCGTGAAGAAGGGGTGCAGGGACGAGAGCGGATCCTGGAAGATCATCGCGATCTCATCGCCGCGGATCGACCGCATCTGCTGTTCACTGGAGGTCAGAAGGTCTTTTCCGTCAAACAGCGCTTCCCCGCTGATCTTGGTGTTGACCGCACGCGTCAGCCCCATGATCGTGAGCGTGCCGACAGTCTTGCCCGAGCCTGATTCGCCGACGATCCCGAGCGTCTTGCCGGCCTCGACGTCATAGGAGACGCCGGAGACGGCGGCAACGACGCCGTCCTCGGTGTCGAAGCTGACTTTGAGGTCGCGGACCGAAAGAAGCGGGCTCATTGGTAGCGCACCCGCGGGTCGAGGAAGGCGTAGATGATGTCTACGAAGAGGTTGGCGAAGACGATGAAGAAGGCGCCCAGCAACACGGTTCCCTGGATCACCGGCAGGTCGCTGCGGACGATCGACGCGTACGAGAGCCGGCCGATGCCGGGAATGTTGAAGACGGTCTCGGTGAGGATCGCTCCGCCGAGCAGGATCCCGAGGTCGAGCCCGAAGATCGTGACGATCGGAGTGATCGCCGACCTCAGCCCGTGGCGCAGAACGACGCGGCGTTCGGAAAGTCCCTTGGCGCGCGCAGTTCGGATGTAATCCTCGTCCAAGACCTCGGTCAGGTTGCCACGCAGCAGGCGCGAGTAGAAGGCCGCGAAGCTGACAGCCAGCACGCACCAGGGCATGATCAGCGAGGTGAACCAGGAGAACGGATTCTCGCTCAGCGGCACGTAGGAGTTTGCGCCCGGCAGGATCGGGATCACGCCGATGTCGGAGGAGAAGAGATAGAGCGCAACCAGGCCAAGCCAGTAGACCGGCGCCGAAATTCCAACCAGAGCCAGCCCCATCGAAGCGCGGTCAAGCTTCGTCCGCGGACGCACGGCCGCGATGATGCCGACGCCGAGACCGACGACAAGCCAGAGGAATGCCGCTCCGGCAGCGAGCGAGATTGAGGCCGGCAGACGGCTGAAGATCAGCTGGCGGACCGGCGTGCCGTTTTGGTAGCTGTAGCCGAAATCGAAGTGAAGTATGAGGTTCTTCATGTAGCGGCCGTACTGGACGTACCAGGGCTGATCGAGCCCTAGCTGGTGGCGGATCGAAGCGACGAGAGAGGGGCTCGGCTGGCGTCCTGCACGCAGCGCCGCCGGGTCGGCCGACGGCAACAGGTAGAAGATGATGAAGGTGATGAAGCTGACGGCGAGCAGCAGGAATACGACCCAAAGCAGCCGCCTGGCGATGTAACGGACCACCGGTCGCGGGCCGCCTAAAGGCGTGCGGTCCCCGCCGCGACTGCGGCAGGGACCAATCGCTTTTCAGCAGGCGGGCAGATCTCTACTTCAACGAGGTGAAGGAGAGGTCCCAGTTGCCATTGAACTTGTTGATCACTCCGGCAACATCGGTGCTGCGGATGTTCGGCGAGTCGTCCCAAATCCATGGGATTGCCGGTGCCTGAGCGGTGATCTGACGGTCGATGTCGGCCCAGGCCTTGTTGCGGGCGCTGGTCCCAACTACCAGCTCGGCCTTGTCCATTGCGGAGTTGATCGCCTCGTTGTCGAGCAGTGGCCAGTTGGAGTTGTTGACCGGAACGATGTTCTTCCCGTTGAAGGTCGGGTCAAGCATCGTCTGCGGATCGCTGAAGTCCTTCAGCCAACCGACGTTCGGGCAGATGATCACATCGGCCTTCGGCGTATTGCAGAACTTGGTGTACATCGCGTCCTGAGTCACGAGGCGCAGCTTCGGCTTGAAGCCGAGCTTCTCAAACTGCGCTGCAGCCAGCTCCGCCGACTTCTGCGCTGCGCCGCCGGAGGTGCCGACCATCAGCAGCTTCTCGCTGCCGGTGTACATGCCTGTCGGGAAGCCGCCCTTCTTCATGTACTCCTTGGCGAGCGTCAGGTTGCCCTTCGGGTACTTGAGGAAATCGACGCCGGTGCCGTTGAGGCCACCGGCCTCGTCAAAGCCACCGATTCCCGGCGGGATGAAGTGGTTTCCGATCGGCCCGAGCAGCGGTCCGCCGCGGGTAGCACGCATCGCCTCGCGATCGAACGCAGCCAGCACGGCCTTGCGGACGTTGAGGTTGTCGAACGGCGCCATCGAGGTGTTCAGCGAGACGTAACGGATTCCGCCGGACGGCGTCAGAGCAAGCTGATCGGGAGTCGAGCTGACGATCTGCTTCAGCACCGGTGGCGGCGGTCCGAAGTCGCCGTTGATCTGCGCGTTGCCCTGAAGAATCTGGCGCGAGGCGACGGTCGTGTCGTCATTGCCTTCCTCGACGTTGATCGTGTCGAGGTAGGCCTTGCGGTAGTCGGTCGCGCGGTCCCAGTTCGGGTTGCGGACGAGCTTGATCATCTTGCCGGGCTCGTAACCGGTCAGCTTGCCGTTCGCGTCGGCTTCGATCATGTACGGGCCGGTCGAAACCTGATTGACCCCGTATGTCGACGGGTTCTTGGCATCAAACTTGGCTGCGTACTCCTTCGGAACAGGGGCGCTCAGCGGCAGTGCCAGCGCGCCGGCGAGCACGCCGCCGGTACCGCGATCGAGGTTGAAGACGATCTTGGTGTCGGTCGGAGTCTCGATCCCGGTGATGTTGTTGGCCTTGCCGTCCTGGAAGGCCTTTGCGCCGGTCAGGTCGCCGAAGTAGGCACCGGCGTATCCGTTCGCCACGGTCGACTTGAAGCCGCGTTCAATCGCGTACTTGACGTCGGCCGACGTAGCCGCTCGATCGACCGGCGGGCTGAACTTGACGTTTGGCTTGATCTCAACGGTGACGGTCTTGCCGTCGGACGAGACGTCGGCCGCCTTGGTCGCGAGGTCGGGGACGGCGTCAACAGCGTCGTCCGGGCCGAACGAATAGAGCGGCCGCTGAGTTGCGTAGCTGATCATGAAGGTGAACTGGTAGTAAGCGGCGCCGGGGTCGATGTAGTCGACGTCGGAGCTGGCGATCACCTTCAGCGAGCCGCCGGTCTTGCCGGTCAGCGTCTGGGTTTCGGGAACGGCGCCAACGGAGGTGCCGGTGTCACTGTCGGAACTGCTGGAGCCGCAAGCGGCGACTGCGAGACATGCAACGAGTGCGGCGAGCACTCCTGAACAGCGGGTAACAGGATTCATCCCTTGACCTCCCCTTTCGGCAACCTGCCGATTTGATTGCAACAAAGCCCAGTACTCACAACTATTTCCCCTGACGCGGATTGAGCGCATCGGAGAGTCCGTCACCGACGACATTAAACGCCAGCACCGTGAAGAGCAAAGCGAGGCCCGGGAACAGCATGTACCACCAGGCCGTGTCGAAAACCGACGTTGCCTCCGCGATCATCGCTCCCCACGAAGCGTTCGGGGGCTGAACACCGGC
>WLNX01000010.1 GCA_009699565.1 Actinomycetota bacterium
GCCGTCGCGCTCCGACCGCGCACTTGCGAGCGAGTCGCTGCGACGGGTGGGCCTCGACGATCGATCGGGCACGACCTTTGGCGAGCTTTCGGGCGGTCAGCGCCAACGGGTGCTGGTGGCGCGAGCTCTGGTGCAGGACTCACCGCTGCTGCTGCTGGACGAGCCGTTCGCCGGGATCGACGCACCGAGCGCCGAGCTTCTCTCGGCCCTCTTCGACGACCTTGCCGCCGAGGGTCGCGGACTGCTGATGGCGACGCACGACATCGAGCAGGCTCGAAGCTGGGATCTCGTCCTCTGCTGCAACCGCGTTCAGATTGCCTTCGGCGACCCGGCTGAAGTGCTCACGCGGGAGGTAATCGAGCGCACCTACGGCGCCTCGCTGGTCGAATTGCCGGGGGACCGTCCGCTGGCGATAACGCCGCCCCACCATCACGATCACGGCGAGGAGGCCAAGTGAGCGGCTGGCTCTTGGAGCCTCTCCGCGAGCCGGTCGTGCTGCGGAGCCTGATCGAGCTGGCCCTGATCGGTTTGGTCGCAGGAACGCTCGGCTGCTGGATTGTCCTCGCCGGCCGCTCGTACAGCGCCGAGTCGCTTGCCCACTCGATGTTGCCCGGGCTGGTTGGTGCGGCGCTGCTGGGGCTGCCGCTGGTGCTGGGCGGGGCCGTCGGGCTGGCGGTTGGCGCCTCGCTGATTGCTCTCGTCGGGCGGATCAAGGTGCTCGACGGCGAGGTCGCAGTCTCGGTCGTCATCACCTCGCTCTTTGGCGCCGGGGTGCTGCTCGGCTTGGCGCCAGCGACGCCCGCGGGTTTGAACGGTCTGCTGTTCGGCGACCTGCTCGCGGTCGGACTCGGCGAGATTGCGATAGCCGCCGCATACGCCGCGGTAGTCCTTGTCGTCCTCTTTGCACTCCACGAGGGGCTGCTGGTGGCGGGATTCGATCGGCTCAACGCCCGAGCGCTTGGCCGAGCGCCGGCTCCCTTCGATCTTGTCCTTGCGCTGCTGCTCGCCGGCGCAACGCTGGTTGCCGTTCAGGCGCTCGGCAACCTGCTGGTCGTGGCGATGCTTGTCGGTCCGGCCGCAACTGCGCGGCTGCTGTCCAAGCGGATCGGGCCGATGATGCTGATCGGCGTTGCGGTTGCCTGGGCGGCGTCTCTGGCGGGGCTCTACGCCTCCTACCACGCCGATCTGGCGGCAGGAGCTTCGGTTACCTGCGCGCTGGTGATCGCATTTGCCGCCGCCCTGCTTGCACGGACTCTGCGCGAGACGATTGCCGCTAACGGCAATCGGCGCAAAGGCCGCGGAGGACAATCTCGTGGCCTTCGACTGCGAAGTCGACGCGCTTAGAGATCGAGTGGACGGCCCGCTCAAGCGGCTCGTCGTCAAAAGCGATCACGGCACCGCAGCCGTCGCAGACCAGATGGTGGTGATGATGGTCGGGGCGGATCGCCTCGTAGCGCGCTTGGCCCTGCCCCAGCTCAACCTTGCTCACAACTCCGAGCTCTTCAAGCTCTTCGAGGATTCGGTAGATGCTGGCGCGCCCCGCGGCGCGCTCGCGCTCGGCCAGTAGGTCCTCGATCTCGTAGGCGCTGAGCGCACAGCTCTGCTCGTCGAGTAGTGCGACGACCGCGGCCCGCGCGCCTCCGCGTCGGCGGCCCGCATCGGCCAGGCGCTGGTTGGTGGTTACCTCCCATTGGGACTGCTGCGTCGTTGCCTTTGGCATCGCTTCAGAGGCTAGCGATGAGACTGATTCTCAGGCAAGTTCGAGGCCGCCGTGATCATCGCAGTGATCCTCGTGCGGATGGTGGAGGCGCCCGTCGACGAGGTAGTCGGAGTGTTCGCCATGCGGAACCGCTTCGTGGCCGCAGCCCGGGCCATGGACGTGCGGAGAGCAGCTGTGCGCTCGGTTGCACTCGTCGGGGAGCTGGTCGTTCACCGGCAGCGAATGCTCGTCCACGTGGTCGCCGTGCGGTTGGTGGAGGTGCCCGTCGTGGATGAAGTCGATGTGACCTTCGTGGACGATCGCCGTGTGGCCGCAGCCGGGGCCGTGGACATGGTCGTGATCTTCGTGTGTGTGTCCGTCTGCAGCCATACAAGAAATCTACCGCGCCGGCGCGGCGGCAGGATCCAACGGGCCGCTGACGAACGAAGGCCCGTATGGGTCTTCGCCAACTTCGCTCCGCGCTGCACGCATTCACTCAGGAAGCCGCCTGGCAGCTTGCGAGCGACGCGCAGGATGGCCACGAGCTTCCGTTCGAGGTTGTCGAGGGTGGCAGAAGGGACTCGCCGCTTTACTGCTACCGGCCGCTGACGGCCGATTTCATCACCGACCGCAGCAATGTCCTCTCGCGCCTTCCGACCTATCTCCCGGCCGCGCACGCTCTGATCGCGATCGGCAGTCTCGCCGACTACCTCGACTCGCAAGGAGCCGGCGTCCCCGGCCCGGGCCGCCAGAGCGCGGACGCGGCTCTTCACTGCTTCCTCGCCCGCGTCTTCATCGACTCGACCGACTTTGTCTTTGACGAGCGCTGCTTCGACCGCTCCTATCTGGAGCTGGAGAAGTGCGTGGCCGAAGAACGCGCCGAGCACACCGTCGTTGCAGTCTTGCTTGGCGTCACGCTCGGCTCCGACGAGGTGAGCCTTGGTGACGGCATAACGCTCGCGCGGGGAGAGGACTTTGACGAGGCTCCGGACGAGTCGCGCTGGTCGAGGGTTGACGGCAGCCCGCAGACGCTCGCAATAGTCAGGCGCTCTCCCGTCGCCGGAGGAACCGGCCCGCTCGAAGATTCGCGTCGCGCGCTCCGCAAGCTCGTGGCGGGGTTGCGCCTGTACCACCCAGAGCCGGTTGCGACTGCAGCGCTGGGTTGGTCGCGGATAGGTGCAGGCCCTTGGCAGCCGGTCGCGCTCAACGCAGAGCCCGCCGAGCTGGAAGCCTTGGTTCTGATCGAGCCGGCCCAGGAGGACGAGTTGCGAGCATTCCTCAGTCTCGTCGGCCGCCGCGAACCGAAGTCTGGCGAGCTCGCCTGGGCACTGCGTCGCTACGAGCTGGCACATCAGCGCGCCTCCGCCGCAGAGTCGCTAAGTGACCTCCTTCTCGTGGCCCGGGCGCTGCTTGAGCCGGAGGGCTCAGCCTCAGGCCGGATGCCGGGGCGCCTCGCCGCGCTTTGCGCCGAAAGCGACGGCCGCGCCGCGATGACCGAGCGCCTCGCCCACACGGTTGCGTTGGAGACGGCGATCATCTGCGGCAACGACTCCGGGATGGAGATCGCGCCGTTCGTGTCGGAACTTGACGAACTTCTGCGAGCCCTGCTCCGCGACGCCTGCTGCGGGCACCTCGGCCGCGATCTTGTTTCGCTCGCCGATTCGATCCTGCTTGAGGACACCGAGCCCGCAAGTGATCCGATCGCTCCGGCGCCTCACGGCGAGACCGATCAGTTCGAGTTCATTCTCCCGCCTCGCTAGCCGGAGGTAAACAGCCGGCTGTGGATCGCCACTAGTCCGTCGACGTCGTGGATATCACCCGGCAGCTCGGGAATCACGACGGGGCTGGCGACCCCGGTCTCCTCCTCAAGTCGGGTGATCGATGCCTGATCGCGTGCGGCGAGCTCAAATGCAGCCGAGTAGCTGGCCAGAACCCGTTCGCCCAGCGGTTCGCCGAGCCGCTCGCCAAGTTGGCCGGCGAGCTTCGCAGGGGTTTGCACAGACTCTTCGCTATCACCGAGCCGGTGGACGCGGTTGACTATCAGAGCGGCGAAGTTCATCTTTGCGCTGCGCAGCTTCTCGGCGAAGAAGATTGCCTCGTCGGCCGAGTCGCGCTGGGGTGAAGTGACGACGACAAAACTGGTGTGCGGGTCGGCAAGCAGTTCCCGGACAGCTTCGGCGCGCTCGCGAAAACCGTCGATCAGTCCCCCAAGAGCCTGAAAGAAGACCGACAAGTCCTCGAGCAGCTCGACGCCGGTGATCCGCTTCATCACTCCGAGGATCGCTCCCGTGCCCACCCCCAGCGCCCGCGCAGCGAAGCCGGTCGGCGCCAGCAGGAACTTGAGCGCTCTGCCCTCGAAGAACCCGGTCAGCCGGTCTGGCGCATCGAGAAAGTCGAGTGCATTGCGGGAAGGAGGCGTGTCGAGGACGATCGCGTCGAACCGCCCGGAGCGATCAAGCTCGTAAAGCTTGGCGACGGCAGTGAACTCCTGCGAGCCCGCCACTGCGCCCGAGAGCTGCTGGTAGATCCGATTGCCGAGGATCTCGTCGCGCGTCTTGGCGTCGGGCGACAGCGTCTCGATCAGTTCATCGAAGGTCCGCTGCGAGTCCAATGTCATTGCCCACAGCTCGCCTTCTATCTTCAGCCCGGCGTCGGCGAAGCGATCTTCATCAACCCGCTCGGGCTGGTTTGTCAGCCGCTCCAAGCCGAGCGCATCGGCCAGGCGGCGCGCGGGGTCAATTGTCACCACCGCAACGCGCTTGCCGTTGGCCGCGAGTCCGGCCGCCAACGCTGCAGCCGTCGTCGTTTTGCCGACCCCGCCCGACCCGGCGCAGATCACCACCGAGCTGTCGGCGAGCGTTTCTTGCAGTGAGGCGGCCATCGCCAACCAGCCTAGTTGTCCTTCTCCTGCGTGCACGCGCCGGAAATAGCGCAGCGCCGGGAAGGAATAGCGCCGACCGCTGCGAATAAAGCGCGAGTACGGGTCCAACAGACGACCGGAGCATTCGCCGTGGAACAGAAAAAGCCAAAAGTCATCGCATTCGCAAACCAGAAGGGCGGCGTCGCCAAAACGACGACGACGCTCAACCTTGCCGTCGCGCTGGCGGAATCAGGGCACCGTGTGCTTTGCATCGACATGGATCCCCAAGGCAACCTGACAATGTCCCAGGGAATCGATCCCGACACGCTCACCAACTCGATCTACGACGTGCTTGTGCACGACAAGCCGATCCGCGAAGTGATCGTCACGCGTGAGATCGACCTTGCCCCGGCATCGATCGACCTCGCCGGCGCCGAGATCGCGATGTCGACGAAGATCGGCCGCGAGCGGTCGCTGCAGAAGTCGCTTGCAGTTGTCGCCGACGACTACGACTTCGTCTGCATCGACACGCCGCCGAGCCTTGGCCTGCTGACCATCAACGCGCTCACTGCTGCGACCAAAGTAATCGTCCCGGTCCAGTGCGAATATCTCTCGATGCGCGGTTTGATCCAGTTGCAGAACACACTCCAGATGATCCGCGAGAATCTCAATCCCGACATCGAAATCGAGGGGATCCTGCCGACGCTGATGGACACGAGGACCGTCCACGCGAAGGAAGCGATCGAGATTCTCGAGGAGAACTTCGGCGACCGCGTATTCGCATCGCGGATCAAGAAGACGATTCGCTTCGCCGAGGCTCCCGTTCAGGGGATGTCGGTTCTCAAATACGAGCCGAACGGCAGCGCCGCAGATTCATACCGTGCTCTCGCGAAGGAGGTGCTGTCACATGGCTAAGGACAAGAAAAGCCGCGCAAGCATGCGTGAGGGCCCGCTTTCGGAGCTCTTCCGCCGCACCGAGAAGGGCAAGGAAGAAGGCTCGGCTCCCGAGCCGAGCGAGCAGCCGACAACCGTCGCCGGCAGCGGCGCAGGGGCCGAAGAGGCGCAGACTCAGGCCGGCCGCCAGGAAGCCCGTCCCGCACCCAGCCCGCAGGAGCGACTGCGAAGCGCCTTCAGTTCCGAGATTCCCGACGACGTCCTCGAAGCGCCGGTTATTGAGCCGCCGCTGATGCCGCCGGCTCCCGAGCCGGTCGGAAACCGTTCGTCGAAGGCTCAGAAGGGTGGCCCGGTCCTGCGCGTAGTTGGCGTTGGCGGGGCAGGCGTGAATGCCGTTGACCGCATGATCGAGGCCGGAATTGCCGGCGTCGAGTTCATCGCCGTCAATACCGACGTCCAGTCGATCCAGCAGACCCAAGCCGACGTCACCGTTCACATCGGCGAGGCGCTCACGCGCGGCCTAGGCGCCGGAGCGGATCCCGAGCTCGGCCGAGCTGCAGCGATGGAGGACTACGACCGCATCAAGCACCTCCTCAAGGGTTCGGACATGGTCTTCGTCGCGGCGGGAGCCGGCGGCGGAACCGGCACCGGAGCCGCACCGATCGTCGCCAGGATCGCCCGCGAAGTGGGGGCGCTCACGGTTGGCATCGTCACACGGCCGTTCGGTTTTGAGGGGACGCGCCGCGCCTCCACCGCCTCGCTTGGCATCGACGCATTGCGCGAAGAGGTCGACACGCTGATCGTGGTTCCCAACAATCGGCTGCTTGAAGTTCTCGACCAGCGGACCTCAATGGTTGAGGCCTTTCGAATTGCCGACGACGTCCTACGCCAAGGCGTTCAGGGAATCTCGGATCTCGTCACGCTGCCGGGAATCATCAATCTCGACTTCGCAGACGTCCGCACGATCATGGCGGACGCCGGTTCGGCGCTGCTCGGAATCGGAATGGGAACGGGAGAATCGCGCGCGCTCGACGCCGCCGCTCAGGCGGTCGCATCACCGCTGCTGGAGACGGACATCAATGGTGCCCGCTCGATCCTGCTCTCGATCACCGGCGGCGAGGACCTTTCGCTCTGGGAGATCAACGAGGCTGCGAAGGCAGTTGCCGAGGCCGCGCATCCGGATGCCACGATCATCTTCGGAGCGATGGTCGACGAAGCGCTTGAAGACCAGGTTTGGGTCACCGTTGTCGCCACGCGCTACGACGATGCAGCCAACCGGCGTCGTCGCCAGCGCGTTGAAGAGCCGGTCGGCGAGCCGCGCGTGGAACGCGCGCGCAGCAGCCGCTCAGGCAAGAACACTGTCCGCACCGGCACCGGCGTTGACACGCTAGACGTGCCCGAATTCCTCCCGCGCAGCTAGCGGGACGCGGGCGGCGCAGCGCACTCTGCCCGGCTCGCGACTACCGTGTCTTCAATGAGCGGCGCTACAGGCATGGTCGCCGCAGGCCACCCGAAAACGGCTGAAGTTGGCGCTGAGGTCCTGCGCGCCGGTGGCAACGCGGTAGACGCCGCGATCGCTGCGGTGCTCGCCTCATGGGTATGCGAGCCGCTGCTCACAGGGCCCGGTGCAGGTGGCTACATGCTTGTGGCCGGCGCCGGCGAGGAGCCGACGCTGCTCGACTTTTTCGTTGCTGCGCCAGGACACGGCTCCGACGTCGACCACGCGCCGCTGATCCCGGTCGAAGTTTCGTTTGGAGATGCGGAGCAGACCTTCTACTGCGGCGCCGCCTCCTGCGGAGTGCCCGGCAGTCCGGCAGGCATCGCGGCCGCTTCCGATCGCTGGGGCACGCTGCCCCTTGCCGACCTCGCCGCTCCCGCAGCCCGCCTTGCCCGCGAAGGCGTGCCGCTGAACGGCCCCCAGGCTTACGTCTTCGAGATTCTCGACGGCATTCTCTGCTCGACCCCGTCGGCGGAAGCCGAGTTCACCAGCGGCGGCCGCTCGATGCGCCCCGGCGAACCGTTCTCCAGTCCCGAGTTGGCAGAGACAATCGAACGGCTGGGAAGAGACGGCTCGGCTCCCTTCTACAGCGGAGACATCGGCGCCGCGATCGTCGAGGACGTTCAGCGGCTTGGAGGCCTGCTTGATCAGGCCGACCTCGATGCCTACGAAGTGATCGCCCGGGCGCCTGCGTCGGCCACCTATCGCGGCCGCACGATCCTCACCAACCCGCCGCCGTCGGCCGGTGGGATCCTGCTGGTTCTGGCGTTCTCGCGGCTGCAGGAGATCTGCCCCGTCGGAGCTCCAAGCAACGCCCAGCTGCTGGAAGTCGTCGACGAGGTGCAATCGCTGCGGACTCCCCAGTTCACGGCCGGACTCATCGACCCCGATTTCCTGCGCCGCTTCCTGGCCGCCAACCTCGGTTCGACGACGCATGTTTCAGTAATCGACGGTGATGGGCGCGCCTGCACCGTGACCTGTTCGAACGGCGAGGGCTCGGCGCTGGTCGTTCCGGGAACGGGAATCCACGTCAACAACATGATGGGGGAAGAGGATCTCAACCCTCTGGGGTTCTTCCGCGCAGCGCCCGGTCAGCGCATGCCCTCGATGATGGCGCCAACCGCCGTGATGGGGCCGGGCGGCGAGGTCGAGCTTGCGATCGGCAGCGCCGGCTCAAATCGGATCCGCTCTGCCATCCTCCAAGTGATCGTGAATCTCCTGGACCATTCAGTCGACGTTCGCTCGGCAGTCAATGCTCCGCGCTTTCACAGCGAAGGCGGTTCCCTCTTCACCGAGCCCGGGATTGACCTCGGCGGGGTCGAGCTGGGCGATCGCGATCTGGTCGAGTTCCGCGCGGAGAACCTCTTCTTCGGCGGGACGCAGGCTGTCACGAGGTCGCCGCTTGACGGCAGCCTTGACGGCGCCGGCGATCCGCGCCGCGGCGGAGCGGCAGTCGGCGCATGAGAACCGCCTTGATCGGGACAGCCGCCGCACTGCTTGCGCTGCTGACCGTCGGCTGCGGTGGCCCTTCGGCCGATCTCTTCGTGTTGGAGCGCAGCGGTTCGATTCCCGGCGCGCGGTTGACGATGGTGGTCGGCGACGGCGGCACCGTCCGCTGCAACGGGGCTCGGGAAAGAGAGATCTCTAGCCGTCAGCTGATCGACGCGCGCGCCGTGGCTGGCGATCTCAACGGCGACGAGAAGGAACCGGGCCCGGCCCGCGAGTTCCTGACGCTTCCGCCCTCCAAGTACACGATTCTGCGATACCGGATTCAGACTGAATTTGGCAAGGTGGCCTTCAGCGACAGTTCGCGCCCGCAGCCGCCGGTCTTCTTCGCCGCGGCGAAGCTGGCCCGCGAGCTCGCAAAGAAGGTCTGCGGGCTGCCGCGCTAGCGGTCAGCCGAAGCGGACGCGGCCGTTGGAGGCGGCGCGTACCTGCGCGCGCTCCATGAACTCAAGCCGCTTGATCGCGGCCCGCAGCAGCTGTGCAACGAGTTTCATCCGCTTTTTTTCCGAGCGAAGGTCGAGCAGCCCCTGTTTGGCCTCGGCGCCGAACTCGACGGTCGCGGCCATCTCGTATGCGCTCTTGGCGGCCAGCTCCTCAGGCTCAAGCTGCTTGTCGGTGGCCTGCTCGACAAGCTCGGCGTATGCCTCGAAGGCCTCAATCCTCACCTCTTCAAAGTCGTCGGCAGCGTCATCGCCATCCTCGAGAAACTCAACGACGGCAGCCGGGTAGGGGAGGTCGTGGCGCTCTTCGACTACGCGGAACGGCCGCGTGCCGCGGGTGATGATGTTCATTCGCCCGTCTTCGCTGCGTTCCGTCACTTCGGTTACTTCCATCGCGCAGCCGGTCGCGTGCGCGCCGTCGTCGTCGGTCCAGACGATTCCAAATTCGCGCTCGTTGTCGAGGCATTCGGCGATCATCGTGCGGTAACGCGGCTCGAAGATGTGAAGCGGCACCGTCTCCGACGGCAGCGCAACAAGCCCCAGCGGGAAGATCGGAAAGTCTTCTACTCGCTCATCGGTCATTCCATCCAAGTCTACGGCCGTCACGTACAGTTCGATGATGGAGAGGATCGCAATTGTCTGGCTGCGCAGAGATCTGCGCACGCATGATCACCCCGCTCTAAGCGCCGCTGCCGCCAGCTGCGACCGCGTTGTCCCGCTCTTCGTCCTGGACCAGCGTTTGCTCGACGGACGCTTCGCCAGCGGTCCGCGCACCGCGTTCATGCTCGGCTGCTTGAAAGAACTGGACGCTCAGTTCAAGGCGCTCGGAGGCGCACTTTGCCTGCGCAGCGGTGCGCCCGAGGAGGTCGTGCCCCGTCTTGCCGAGGAGCTTGGGGCGGCGGAGGTCTATTGGACCAGCGACGTATCGCCGTTTGCTCGCGAGCGCGACAGGCAGGTAACGGAGAAGCTGAAGCTGATCGGCGTTGACGCAGTCCCCTCTCCGGGCAACTTCTGTGCCGACGTCTCGGTGCCGCGGACCAAGAACGGCAAGCCGTTCAGCGTCTTCACCCCGTTCTGGAAGGCCGAGCGCGAGCTGCCGCGTCGCCCGGTGCTCGGCCAGCCCGAATCCGTGCGCCTGCCCGACGGAATCGACTGCGGCGAGCTGCCCGCCCACGAGCAGCTTGATCAGCTTCTGGCGCAACCCTTCTGCAAACCTGGTGAGCAGGAGGCCCGCGCGGCGCTGGACGATTGGATCGACGGGCCGGTCGACGCGTACGCCGACAACCACGACAATCTCAGCGGCGGCACCAGTGACCTTTCGGCGTGGCTGCGGTGGGGCTGCATCTCGGCCCGCGAAACCGAGCAGCGCGCACAGGACCGCGGCGGAGACGGAGCCGCCGCCTTCGTCCGCCAGCTCGCCTGGCGCGATTTCTACGCCCACGTGCTGCTGATGTTCCCCGACAACCTCCAGCTCGAGTATCAGCAGAAGTTCCGCAGTCTTGAGTGGTCGGACGATGAAGAGGGCTTTGCCGCCTGGTGTGAGGGCCAGACCGGCTATCCGCTGGTCGATGCGGGAATGCGCCAGCTCGCAGCTAGCGGCTGGATGCACAACCGCGCCCGGATGGTCGTCGGCTCGTTTCTGACCAAGGACCTTCATATCGACTGGCGCCGCGGCGAGCAGTGGTTCGAGCGCGTGTTGCTCGACGCCGAGCCCTCGCAGAACAACGGCAACTGGCAGTGGATCGCCTCGACCGGGGTGGACCCGGCCCCGTATTTCCGCAGGATCTTCAATCCGATTCTCCAGCAGGAGCGCTTCGACCCCGCCGGCGAGTACGTCCGCCACTGGGTGCCCGAGCTTGCAGACGTCCCTGACAAGCGTCTGGCAGAGCCCTGGAAGATGAGCGACGAGGAGCAGCAGCAGGCAGGCTGTGTGATCGGGCGCGATTACCCGGCACCGATAGTCGACCACGCTTCCGAGCGCCGCGTGACGATGGATCGCTACAGGGCCGTTTCGCCGCCGAAGGACTGAGCGGCGATGGGTCACACCGCACTTGTCCTCGGCGATCAGCTGATGGCCGACAATCCGGCGCTCGAGGGAGCCGGGAGGGTTCTGATCGTCGAGTCGCTGGAGTCTCTCGGCCGGGGCCCGCTGCACCGTGCCCGCGCGCACGTCGTCTTGAGCGCGATGCGCCACCACGCCGGCGCCCTGCGGGACCGAGGCTTTGAGGTGTCCGAACACCGCGGCGCCACTTCGTTTGCCTCCGTCCTCGATCAGGAGAAGGGCGAGCTGGTCTGTGCCAGGCCGAACCGCGCCTCCGCTGCTCGCGCGCTCGCAGAGCGCGGGGTGACGCTTGTTGGCAGCGGGCAGTTCCTGACCGCGCCGGAGGATTTTGCAGCCTGGGCCGAAGGTCGCAAATCGATCACGATGGAACCCTTCTACCGCGAGCAGCGCCGCAGCTTGGGCCTGCTCGTCGACAGCGGCGGCGAGCCTGCCGGCGGTCGCTGGAACTTTGACGCCGAGAACCGCAAGCCGCCCAAAACCGGGCTGGAGGCGCCCGCCCCGTGGCACCCGGTCGAGGATGCAATTGACGAAGAGGTACGGGCCGATCTTGCCCGCTGGAAGCTCGACCTTTGGGGGGAGGATGGACCCCGCCGCTTCGCCGCCACCGCGGCGGAAGCGCGGCTGGCGCTCGACGACTTCGTTGAGCAGCGTCTGCCTGAATTTGGCTCCTGGCAGGATGCGATGGTTCCCGGCGAGCCGTTCCTGTTCCACTCGCTGCTCAGCGTGCCACTAAACCTCGGCCTGATCGGCCCGCTCGAGGTCGCCCGGGCAGCACAGACTGCCTGGGAGGCTGGCAGCGTGCCGATCGAGGCGGCCGAGGGCTTCATCCGCCAGGTGATCGGCTGGCGCGAGTACGTCTGGGGCATGTATTGGCTGCGCGCCGGGGAATGGCGCGTCGACAACGCACTCGCGGCGACCGCTCCGCTGCCGGCCGCCTACTGGGGCGAGCCGTCCGGCTGGGCCTGCCTTGACGGCGTCGTTGAGAGCGTTCGTCGTCACGGCTATGCCAACCACATCGAACGGCTGATGGTGCTCGGGAACGTGGCGCTGCTGGCCGGCCTTGAGCCGTGGGATGTGGTCGGCTGGTTCGAGCGAGCTTTCGTCGACGGCGCCGAGTGGGTGATGGCACCGAACGCCGCCGGGATGGCGCTCTACGCCGACGGCGGGGCGATGATGACGAAGCCCTACGCAGCCGGCGGCAACTACATCCACCGCATGAGCGGCGGCGCCTGGTGTGCCTCGTGTCGCTATTCGCCGAAGAAGCGCACAGGGGAGGACGGCTGTCCGGTCAGCGCCCTCTACTGGGACTTCGTTGGCCGCAACTCAGAGCGATTCGCCGGCAACCACCGGATGGCGATGGCGGTCCGCGGCTGGGAGCGCTTCGACTCGGCGGAGCAGGCGGCGATTGCCGGCCGCGCTGCCCTGGCGCGCGACGAACTGGCGGGGATCAGGCCGGACGCCGGGCGCTGAGCAGCAGGTTGTAGAAGATCGTCGCGGGCAGCCGGCCTTCAAGCAGGCTGCGGTCAACCTTCTGAAGTGCGATGTATCCCCGGAACGCGTACTGGCGCCAGAGGTTCGGCACGTCCTCGGGTGCAGCTGTTGCTTCCAGGGCACGGTTGGTCCAGCCGAACCAGTTGGCCAGCAGTTCCTCGCCGCGAACGTTGATGTCCTCAAAACCTGCGCCCGCGGTTATCGCCTCCAGGTCCGAGGGAACGAAGGCGTGAACGTCGACATGCTGCTCGAGTTCATGGTTGTGGGCGCCGCCGTCACTCTCGCCGATCCTCGACGGAGCTGCCCTCAGCGCCGCGCGCCATGCCGGCGCGATCGTCGTCGCAGCGCGCTTGGGCACTTGTGCGATCCGGTCGCCGTTGCGGGACGGCTCGCCGGCAAAGATCACGAAGCCGCCGGGCTTCAGCAGGCGGAAGAATTCGGAGAAGGCCTTGTCAAGGTCGGGAATGTGGTGCAGCACCGCGTGGCCCAGAACAAGGTCGAAGCTCTCGTCCTCGAATGGCAGCGCCTCCGCGTCGCAGACCTCGGTCGTGACCTCAAGGCCAAGCTGATCTGCGTTGCCGCGCAGCGCCTTGATCATCCCCGGAGAGATGTCTGTGCAGGTCGCGTCGTCGACCACTCCGGCCATCAGCATGTGCAGCGAGAAGTACCCGGTCCCCGCGCCGACCTCCAGCGAGCGGCCGAAGTGCGGCAGCTCTCCGCCCATCGCCTTCTCAATCTTTGTCAGGACCTGCTCGCGCCCGACCGGACCCCAGTCGATGCCCCACTTGGCGTCGTACGCGTCTGCCGCACACGTGTGGTAACGGGTGTTGACGTCGCGGATCTCTTCGGGTGTCAGCGGGGCCGGCATCGGGAGTTACGAGGCTATCGCCCGCGCCACTTTGAGGCCTGCTGACCATCTGGTCAGAAGCTGCGAAACTTGTCGGATGGAATCCCAAACGCCGACGCTGCTCGACCTCCCGCCCGGGCCGCGCCAGCCGCGCTACGCGCAGGCGCTGCAGTGGGTCACGCGCCCGCAGGAGTTCGCGGTGCGCCAGCGCGAGCGCTTTGGCGACGTTTTCACGCTGCAGTTCATCGACGGTCAGCCGCTCGTTGTGATCAGCGATCCCGAGGACATCCGCACCGTCTTCACCGGGTCGGCCGAGGTGATGCATGCGGGCGAGGCAAACGTTGTCCTTGGGCCGATCCTTGGCTCGCGCTCAATCCTGCTGCTAGACGAGGGCGAACACCTGCGCGAGCGGCGGCTGCTGCTCCCTCCATTCCACGGCGCACGGATGCTTCGCTACGAGCAGATCATGGCCGAGGCCGCCGCCCGCGAGCTCGACAGCTGGCAGGAGGGGGAGACGATCGAGATGCTCCCGCGGATGCAGTCGATCACGCTCGAGGTGATCATGCGCGCGGTCTTCGGCATCGAGGACGGGCTTGAGATGGAGCGGCTGCGGGTACTGCTGCGGACGATGCTCCAGGAGACCACCGACATGCGCCAGATGGCGCTCAGCCTGATCATGGGCCCCGATTCCGACCGCCTCGTGCGGCGGCTTCGCGAGGTGCTCGATCCGGTTGACGAAGAGCTCTACCGGGTGATCGCCGAGCACCGTCGCGCCCCGGATCTCGAAGAGCGCGAGGACATCCTCTCGATGCTGCTGCTCGCGCGCGACGATGACGGCCAGCCGATGACCGACGTGGAGCTGCGCGACGAGCTGATGACGCTGCTGCTTGCCGGTCATGAGACGACGGCAAGTTCGCTGGCCTGGGCCTTTGAGCAGCTCACTCACCAGCCGCAGACGTTGGAGCGCCTGACGGCCGAGCTTCGTGACGGCGACGAGAGCTATGCCGAAGCAGTGATTCAGGAGACGATGCGGCTGCGCCCCGTCCTGCCGCTGGTGATTCGCCTGCTGAAGGAGCCGATCACGGTTGGGCAGGGGCGCTTCCGACTCCCCGCGGGAACGCGCGTCGCGCCGGCGATCATCCTTGTTCACCTGCGCGACGACATCTACCCCGACCCGTATCAGTTCCGGCCCGAGCGCTTCCTCGAGAAGCCGCCCGGCACCTACACCTGGATTCCATTTGGCGGCGGCATGAGGCGCTGCGTCGGCTCCGCTTTCGCGCTCTTCGAGATGCGTGCAGTGCTCCGTGCCGTGCTGACCAACTTCGACGTTGAGGCGGCCGGAGGCTCCGAGCGGATCGCGCGCCGTTCACTGACGCTGATCCCCGATCACGGAGGGCGCATCCGCATCGCCAAGCGTCTCCACAGTTCGATCGAGGCCCCGCTCGAGGCGGGGGCAGCGGCAGCCTGATGGCAGACGACGAGCAGCCCGAGCGGACCGACTCGGCCGCCCCGCGGATCTTCCAAGCCGACCAGCCGGACGGCGTTCCGCCGCTTGAGCTGACTGGTGAGCGCACGCTTCCCGACGTTCCCGCCGAGAACTACTGGTACCGGCGCCACTCCGTCGTCTACGAGTGGATTCGAGCTCGCGTTGGCGGGCTTACGGTCGTCGACCTGGCATGCGGCGAAGGCTATGGCAGCGAGATCCTCGCCAGGACTGCGAGCGACGTGATCGGCGTTGACGCCAACCCCGACGCGCACGCCCACGCCGAGGCGCGCTACGGCCGCCCCGGACTGCGCTTTGAGCGGACGCTGATCGATGCGTTCGACGAGCCGCGCGACGCCGTCGTCTTTCTGCAGACGATTGAGCACGTCACGAACCCGGGCGAGATCCTCGATCACTGCCGTGGTCTGGTCAGCTACAGCGACCATGCCGTGGCTTACGTGTCCACGCCCAACGTCTTGACACTTGCCCCGGAGGGCGAGGATCGCTCGGGAAACCCTTGGCACGTGCACGAGTACCGCCCCGAGGAGTTCCGCCGGCTCTGCAGCGACCACTTTGCCGACGTCGAGATTTTCGGCCTCCATCACGCCCGCGCGCTGCGCGTCCACCAGATCGCGATCGAGCGTTTCGGCTGGGATTCGATCCACCCAAAGCTGAAGCTGACGGGCCCGTTCTACGACCGATTTGTTCCCGCCATCTCGGAGCATGACTTTGCCCTCGTCAGCGAGCGCGAGCGGTCGCTCGACGGGGCTCTTGACCTGCTCGCCGTTATGAGGCCCTGACGATGGCGCAGCCGGGTCGCGTCGCAATCCTCCTCCACACCCACATGCCCTACGTCGAGGGCTTCGGCACTTGGCCGTTTGGCGAGGAGTGGCTCTGGGAAGCGATCGCCACCTCGTACCTGCCGGTCGCGGATCTCCTGGACGCCGGCGCGCCGCTGACCCTCTCGCTGACCCCTGTGCTCTGCGACCAGCTCGAGGCGCCCGGAGCGATCGGCCGCTGCATCGAGTTCCTCAGCGAGGTTCGGCCGGAGTCGCACCGTCTGGACGCCGAGGGCTGCCGGGAGAGCGGCCATCCTGAGCTGGGAGACGAGTTGGAACGGGCGGCCCTCCAGTATGTGGAGGCGCTTGCCGGGATCGAATCCTGCGCCGGCGACGTGCTCGGGCGGCTGGCGCCGCACGCCGCCTGGACGAGCAGTGCGACCCACGCAATCCTGCCGCTGCTGGCAACCGACTCCGGGGTCCGTCTGCAGGTCGAGAACGGGGTCGAAAGCCACCGCGCGCGCTTCGGCGACGGCTGGCGGGGCGGCTTCTGGATTCCCGAGTGCGCTCACGAGCCTTGGATCGACCGGCTGCTCGAAGAGGCTGGTGTTCACGCCGCCTGCATTGAGCTGACCGGCCACTTTGGTGCAGGTGATCCCCGCAACCTTCGCGTCCTGCGCAGCCCTGACGGGCCGCTGCTGGTGCCGATCGACCGTCAGATGATCGATCTCGTCTGGGGAGCGGACGGCTACCCGGCAGCTCAGGCCTACCGCGACAACCACCGCAAGACAACGTTCGACCATCGCCCGTGGGCGAACAGCGGCGAGGTTTATGACACGGAGCTGGCCCGCGAGCAGGTGCAGCGTGACGCAGGCGACTTCGCCGAGCGCTGCGTTGACCGCGTGCGCGACGGCGGACTTTGCACGCTCGCCTTCGACACCGAGCTGTTTGGGCTGTGGTGGCACGAGGGGCCACTGTTCCTCAAGGCGCTCGTCGAGCAGCTCGACGCACGAGGGGTCGAACTGTTGACGCTCGACGACGCGGTCGAGGGGATCGAAGCCGATCCGTGGCCGTCGGGCTTTGACGGGGCAACGAGCTGGGGTCGCTCGAACAGCCTCCGCACCTGGTCGTCGCCGAAGGTGGCCGGGATTGCCGACCGCGCTCGTGCTGCAGAGCTGAGAGCGGTTGCCGAGGGACCGGGGCTGTCGCCGCGTTCCGGACGTGAACTGCTCGCCCTGCAGTCGAGCGACTGGGCGTTCCTCGAGGCAGACGATCTGGCCGGTCCCTATCCCCTAACGCGCTTTGAGGGGCACCTTGAGAATTTCAACACGGCGCTCGGCGCAGTACCCTCTGAGCCGTCGGCGCTTCGCAATCTCGCACCAGCGCTCAGCCTTGCGCCGCTTCTTGAGCCATGACCCGTGTTCTGATTCTTTCCTGGGAGTACCCGCCGGTTGTCGAGGGCGGATTGGCTCGCCACGTGCGAAAGCTTGCCGAGCAGCTCGTCGCCCAAGGAGTCGACGTTCACGTCCTGACTCGCGGTGACGGCGAGCTTGCCCGCGAGGAAGAGGTTGCCGGAGTTCTCGTCCACCGCGTTCCGGAGCCGGGCCGCCCCGGCGACCTCGGCGAGTTCGTCACCTGGATTGAACACATGAACGCCGACATGCTGGCGGCCGGAGTCGAGCTTGGCGACCGCTATGACTTTGACCTTGTCCACGGCCACGACTGGCTCGTCTTCGTCGCCGGCGACCACCTCGCAAACCGCTTCCGCTGCCCGCTTGTCGTCACGATCCACGCGACCGAGTACGGCCGCCACCAGGGCTGGGTCGACAAGCATCCGCAGAGCTGGATCCATGGCGTGGAGCGTTCGATGGCGGCCCGCTCCGACCGCCTGATCACCTGCTCCTATTACATGCGCGGGCACGTCGCCGACATCTTCGAGCTCGACGAGAACAGCGTCGACGTAATTCCCAACGGCATCGATCCGCTCGACCTCCAGCCAGTTGACGACCTTGAGGCGCTGCGCGCGAAGTTCGCGCAGCCCGACGAGCAGCTTGTGATCCTGGTCGGCCGTCTCGTCTACGAGAAGGGTTTCCAGCTCGCTCTGGAGGCGCTGCCGCCGATCATCGAGCGGGTCGGCAAGGTCCGCTTCCTCGTCGCCGGGTCCGGCACCCACGAGGCCGAGCTCAAGCAGCAGGCCGACGAGCTTGGACTGAGCGAGTACGGCACCTTCCTTGGCTGGATCGGTGACGACGTTCTCCACTCGCTCTACCGGATCGCAGACCTCTGCGTGATCCCGAGCCTCTACGAGCCGTTCGGGCTCGTTGCCCTCGAAGCGATGGCGAGCGGCTGTCCATGCATCGTCGCCGACACCGGAGGGCTGCGCGAAGTCGTTCCGGGTGGAGATCGCGTCGGCCTTCGCTTCAACGGCGGCGACGCCGATCACCTTGGCGTAATGATCGAGCGGATGTTGACCGACGACGCCCTGCGCGAGCGGCTGATCGCCGAGGCCTCCGAGCACGTGCTCGGCTTCGATTGGGTTGACGTCGCGCGCCAGACGCGCGAGGTCTACGACGAGGCCGTTTCAGCCTCGCGAACCGGCGTCTAGCTCCAGCGCAGGCGCTCCGGCTTTTCGCGCATCCGCAGCACGCGTGCAGGCGATCCGCCGACGACGGCGTCCGCTTCGACATCGCGCGTGACAACAGCGAGGCTGCCGATGACGGCGTTGTCGCCGACCGTCACTCCGCGCAGGATGCAGGCTCCGTAGCCGACCCAGATGTTGTTGCCGACGCGCACGTCACGCTTGTAGATGCCCTGCTCGCGTATCGGCCGCTCCACCTCGGCCGTGACGTGATCAAAGTCGATCAGCATTACGCGGTCAGCGAGGATGCACTCCCGCCCGATCGAAACGTGCTGGAAGGCCGAGATCGTGCACTCCTGGCCGAGCACGCTGCGGTCTCCGATGCTGACCGATCCTTCGTGAGCGCGAATCTTGCAGCCGTGGCCGATCCACGACCAGCGGCCGAGC
>WLNX01000100.1 GCA_009699565.1 Actinomycetota bacterium
AAGGACCCGCTTCTTCAGGTCAGCCCGCGCGCCGAGGCGCTGGTTTACGCCGCAGCCCGCGCCCAGCTCGTTAGCGAACTCGTTGAGCCTCTGCTTGAAGCGGGCAACTATGTGCTGCTGGACCGTTACATAGATTCCTCGCTCGCCTACCAAGGAGCGGGGCGCGCACTTGGCGTCGAGGCGGTAGCCGAGATCAACCGCTTCGCGACCGGCGGGCTGACCGCCGACCGCACCATCTACTTGCGCCTTGACGCCGCCACCCGCGCTGCCCGCCGCGGCGAGCGCGGTGAAGCCGCCGACCGGCTGGAGCAGGCCGGGGACGAATTCTTTGAGACCGCCGGCGCCGCCTACGACGAGCTCGCGGCAGCCGATCCGCAGCGGGTCAGAACGATCGACGCCGCCGCCGCTCCGGACGCCGTTCTGGCGGCCGCGATTGACGCGATCGCCGACCTGCTGCCGTAGGCTAAGAGAATGCGCTTCAGTTCCATTGCCGTGATCGCAGCCACCGCGCTGATGCTCTGCTCGCCGCTTGCCGCGACCGCAGCAACGACCGTGCAGCCGGTCGAGCCGGTTCCCGGCGAGCCGGTCGTCCCGAGCGACGGAGCTTCAACCGTGCCGATCACGCCGCCATCCGGCGCTCCCGGCCAGCCCGCCTCGCCAACCACAACAACGCCGCCTACGACAACCACGCCGCAGAGCGGCACCCAGTCGAGCAAGTCGGTCGACCGCGGTCTCGCCTGGCTTACCGTTGGCCTGATCGCGCTCGCGGTACTTCTCGTTGGCTTCCTGACTGTGATCGTCCTGTGGCGTGTTCGAGGCTGGGATCCGCGCTGGCTGCGCCGCTGGCGGCACGCCACGGCGGAGGCCGGATGGCGCGTCGGACTGAACGCCGCGGAGATCCGCGACTTCGTTCGGCTTGGCCGCTGATCAGCTCCGGAATCGCACTGAAAACAGGCTCTGCGCTGGGCTATCCTAGGTATGGTGCTTATCGGTGACTGACGGCTGAATTTGAGCTCCGGGCGCTCGATTTCATTCCGTCCGACCCGAGTGGGAAGTTCCTCGACCCGCGACCGTTGCAAATGGCGCGCCAAAGGACCGGACCAAGTGCCGGCAGGAGAGAGGAAGAAGACGATGGAAATCACCCCGCAGACCCACAGCACCGCTGTCGCCAACGAAGTTGAGGCCGGCCGTGCAATGTCAATCAACCGGCGCTTCACAGAACCCGGCGTAGATGCATTCGATTCGGTCGAATGGGAGATCCGTGACGCGCGCATCGCTCACGGCGATCACGTCGCATTCGAGCAGACCAACGTCGAGTTCCCGAAGTCCTGGTCGCAGAACGCAACCAACATCGTCACGCAGAAATACTTCCGCGGGCAGGCCGATTCGGCCGAGCGCGAGAACTCCGTCAAGCAGATGATCGGCCGCGTCGCCGGAACGATCGCCGACTGGGGCCGCACGCGCGGCTACTTCGCGACCAGCGAGGACGCCGACGCCTTTGAGTCGGAGCTCACCTACATCCTTCTTCACCAGATGGCTGCCTTCAACTCGCCGGTCTGGTTCAACGTCGGCTTTGAAGAGAAGCCGCAGTGCTCAGCCTGCTTCATCCTCAGCGTTGAAGACACGATGGAATCGATCCTCGGCTGGAACACCAAGGAAGGCACGATCTTCCGCGGCGGCTCCGGCTCCGGCATCAACCTCTCCAACATCCGCGGCTCGCAGGAGCAGCTCAGCAAGGGCGGCACCGCCAGCGGCCCAGTCTCCTTCATGCGCGGCGCCGACTCCTGGGCCGGCACGATCAAGTCCGGCGGCAAGACCCGCCGTGCAGCCAAGATGGTCGTCCTTGACGTCGATCATCCGGACATCGTCGAGTTCATCGAGTGCAAGGCCAAGGAAGAGGACAAGGCCGCCGCACTGCGCGACGCTGGCTTCGACATGTCGATCGACGGCGACGGCTTCAACTCGATTCAGTACCAGAACGCCAACAACTCGGTCCGTGTGACGGACGAGTTCATGCAGGCCGTCGAAGACGACGCCCCCTGGCAGACTGTCGCCCGCGCAACCGGCGAGCCGATCGGCGAGCCGATGCCCGCGCGTGAAGTGATGCACAAGATCGCAAAGGCCGCCTGGCGCTGCGCCGATCCGGGCGTCCAGTACGACACCACAATCAACCAGTGGCACACGTCGCCCGTCTCCGGTCGCATCAACGCCTCCAACCCGTGCTCCGAGTACATGCACGTCGACGATTCGGCCTGCAACCTGGCCTCGATCAACCTAATGAAGTTCCGCCGCGCCGACGGCTCGCTTGACGTCGACGCCTTCGAGCACGTCACCGACGTGCTGCTGCTGGCACAGGAGATCGTCGTCTCGCCGTCGAGCTACCCGACCGAGCAGATCGGCGACAACGCCCGCTCTTTCCGCCAGCTCGGCCTTGGTTACACCAACCTCGGCGCATACCTGATGGCCAACGGCGTCGCTTACGACTCCGATCCCGGCCGCGGAACGGCAGCGGCGATCACCGCGCTGATGACCGGCCGCGCCTACCGCCAGTCGGCGGTAATCGCAGCCGCAACCGGACCGTACGAGAAGTACGCCGAGAACCGCGAGCCGCACAACGCCGTGATGCGGATGCACCGCGACGCTTCCTACGCGATTCCGGATTCGACAGTTGTCGATCAGGATCTGCTCGCAGCCGCCCGCAACTCGTGGGACGAAGCCGTCGAGAAGGGCGAGCGGTTTGGATACCGCAACGCTCAGGCAACGGTGCTCGCGCCGACCGGCACGATCTCCTTCCTGATGGACTGCGACACGACCGGCATCGAGCCGGACTTCTCGCTCGTCAAGTTCAAGGAGCTCGTCGGCGGCGGTCAGATGACGATCGCCAACCGCACGATCCCGCTGGCGCTGCAGACGCTCGGCTACAACGAGGCGCAGATCGAGCAGATCGAGGCCTTCGTAACCGAGCACGGCACGATCGTCGGCGCTCCGGGACTGCTCGACGAGCACCTTCCGGTATTCGACGTCGCCGTCGGTGAGCGCGCAATCTCGGCTGACGGCCACATCAAGATGATGGGCGCCGTTCAGCCGTTCCTCTCCGGCGCAATCTCAAAGACGGTCAACATGCCGGCATCCTCGACCGTCGAAGACATCGAGAACGCTTACATCGACGCTTGGCGTCTTGGCATCAAGGCTCTTGCGATCTACCGCGACGGTTCAAAGACCGCTCAGGCACTTCGCACCGACGCCCAAGAGGACGGCGAAGCGCCAGCCGGCCTCTACACCCAGGCCGACGTTGACGCACTCGTCGATCAGGCTCTGGTTGAGGCGACCGAAAGCGCAGCTCCGGCTCGCCGCCGGATGCCGCGCGAGCGCCAGTCGATCACGCACAAGTTCTCGATTGGCGGTCACGAGGGCTACATCACCGCCGGCATGTACGAGGACGGCAGCGTTGGCGAGATCTTCCTCACCGACATCGGCAAGGAAGGCTCAACGCTGCGGGGCATGATGAACGCCTTCGCGACCTCGATCTCGATCGCGCTGCAGTACGGCGTCCCGCTCGAGAAACTGGTCGAGAAGTTCAGCTACATGCGCTTCGACCCGGAAGGAATCACCCAGAACCCGGAGATCCCGTTCGCCAAGTCGATGCCCGACTACATCATGCGCTGGCTCGCCTCGCGTTTCCTCGACACGGAGACGCAGGAAGGGCTCGGCATCATGACCGACGCGGTCCGCGCCAAGAAGGCCGGCGAAGAGGCAGCCACGTCGCTGACCTCCGACACCGCAGGTCCGGCCAACGGCGGCAACGGCGCACCCTCACCTCAGGCTTCGGCCGGAGATTCGACGACCAAGCCTGCAGCCTCGGCGATGACCGACTCGCCGCCGGTAACGCCGGCCAAGATGGGCGGCCTAGAACTCGGGCCCGCCTGCAGCCAGTGCGGCGGCATGATGCAGCGGACAGGTGCTTGCTACACGTGCACCTCCTGCGGCAACAACACCGGCTGCGGTTGAGAGACTGACTGACGGCGGATCGTGCCGTCCGTGGTCGGGCACCGTGCTAGCGCACTAACGCTCGCCCACGTTCGTCGCGCTCCGCTCGCCACTCAGCCTCTCAACGGCGTTGATCGACTGACGGCGGATCGCGCCGTCCGCAAATGCTTATCGGGTTTCTTGGGAGGCCGTAGACTTCCGGATCGGTGAGAGAGTGCATTGCGAAGGCGCTGGAGTCCGATGCTCATGACCATGGCTGAGACGTCAGAAGCCGCCTATCCCCGGTCGGTACTCGTCGTCGAGGACGAGCCGCTCCTTCGAGAGCTGATCGGTTCTGCGCTCGAGACGAGGGGATTCGAGGTTGTCGCGGCCGGATCAGCCTCGGACGCTGTCCGTGCATTCCGTGCGCTCGACCCTGACGGCGTCGTGATGGACATTGACCTGGGGCCGGGGCCAAACGGCTTCGATCTGGCCGAGCGGTTCGTCGAGGCAGGTACAGGCGTGGCGATTGTCTTCCTCACCAACCTGCCGGATCCCCGTTTTGTGGGTCGCGCATCGGATGCGCTGCCGGCCGGAATCGCCTATCTGCGCAAGGGCGCCGTCCACGAAATCGACGTTCTCGTCGAGACTCTTGACGCGGCGATGCGAGGGGTCGTCGTCGGCGAGATGCGCCATGACCGCCACGACGATCGCCCATACGCCTCGCTTACACGCCATCAGGTGGAGGCGCTGCGCCTCGTGGCGCTTGGCCGTACCAACGCGCAGATCGCCGAGCTCCGTGGCACCACGGTAAAGGCCGCCGAGCGCGTGGTGGCGCGTGCCCTCGCTGCCGCCGGAGTGGACGCCACGCCCGCAGGAAACAGCCGCGTCGACGCCGCCCGCCGCTTCATCCGGCTCAGTGGCCAGCCCGTTTCGCTGCCGGAAGACCGCGGGGCTGACCAGTGACGACGAACCGAGGTACCCCCGCCGGCGCGGGAGCAAGGGTGGACGCCGCAAGGCGGGCGCTAGCCCCTCTCGGCGCCGAGGCGTCCTTCTCGTGGCTCGTGCTGGTGATCTACTGCCCGATCGGCGTCCTAATACAGGCCCCGGCCAACGCTTCTATCTACGGCGGAGCGGTTGCGCTCTGGGTTCTGGCCTCGGCGATCGGGATGCTCTCCCTGATCGCACTGCTCTCTGCGGCCCGCGCAGGTGCGCACCGCAACGGAGATCCGAGCCCCTTCGCGGTGCTCCTGGCCTACGCCGTAGCCGCGACTGTCCAGAGCATCACCTTTGGACTGCTTACGGTCCTGTTCGGAGCCGACGACTCGCCGCACCTCGGCTTCAGGCTGACCGGCCTCTTCGTGCAGGTTCCCTTGCTGGCAGTGGTTGGTTACGCGGTCGCTCGCCACGATGCCCACCGCCGAATCATCACCGAGCTGGGGCATACGCGCGAACAGTTGCTCGCAATAGGCCAGTCGGTCGACGCCGAACTGGACCGCGTGGAAGCGGAACTCACATACGCCGTTCAGGAGTCGCTGGAGCCGGCGATGGCCTCCTTCGATGCCGCCCTGACCGACGTTGCGGCAGGAGGCGAAAAACTCGTAGCGGTCAGCGCGCTCGACGTGCTCGTCGAGCAGCGCGTGCGGCCCTTGGCACACGAGCTTGTCGCGGAGCCGGACGAGCCGGCCGAGCTGGCCGACAGCGCGGGCCGCTCTCCCGCGCGCGTCCCGCTACCGGAGCGTTTCCGCCTGGGCGACGCAATCAAACCCGGGTTCGCCGCGATCGTTCTTGTGGTCGGAGCGCTGCCAACCGCCGCTCGCGCGCTCGATCCGGGGGTAGCGCTGATCTACCTGGCGACCCTCTCCTTGAGCACGTGGGTCATCCTGACGCTGGCCAAGCGTGTACTCGCCTCCGCTCAAGTGCGGACGGCTCTGGGCCTGCCGGTGGCCGTCTTGATCTACGCCGTGGCGGGCTCTGCAGCCTTCTGGTTCATCGGCGTCGTGGGGGTTACCAGGCCAGTGGGGATCGCCGGCGCCGTCGCCGTGTTCTTGGCGCTGCTGGGGTTTGCGATCGGCGCCGACCTTCTGGTGCAGACGCGCCGGGCCCGCAGTGAGAGCGAGCTGGCGGCGCAGACGCTGTCGCTGGAGCAAGCCGTCGCGCTGATTCGCCGCCGCGAGCGTCTAGTTCGCCGACGGCTCGCATTTGTCGTCCATGGTGCGCTGCAGGGGGCTCTCCATGCCGCCGCGCTGCGCTTGGCCGAGTCCGACGTTGTTAGCGAACAGCTCGGCGAGGAGATCCGGCGCGACCTCGGCGTCGCTCTCGCGCAGATCGAAGGTCGCCCGGAAGGGGGCGGGTCGCTCCGCACCTCGGCGACGATCAGCGAGCTCTTGTCGGTCTGGGATTCGCACCGCCACTTAAGCGCGCGGCTCGGCGAGTCGGTGGAGGAGACGCTGTCCAGTGCCGCTGATGTCGATGAAGCGGTTGCGGAGGTGATTCGCGAAGCCGTCAACAACGCCTTCCGGCACGGAGCGGCCAATACCGTCGAGGTTGAGGTGACGGTCACGGCAAGCAGTCTGCCCGAGCGCGCCAGCGGGATTGGGATCTCGGTCCGGGACGATGGCAGCAGCAATCTCGGGGCAAGTGAACCGGGGCTCGGCAGCGTCCTCTTCGACGACCTCTGCCGCAGTTGGGAGCTA
>WLNX01000101.1 GCA_009699565.1 Actinomycetota bacterium
GACCATCTCGCGGGCGAAGCTGCCGTTCTCGGTCGCCTGGTTAGCGAGCGCGTGCGAGCGAACTGCCAGCTCGTCGAGCTCGGAGCGGGGAATCTCCCACTGGTCGGCGATCATCTCGGCGCCCAGTCCCTGACCGACGATGTTGTGCTTGGCCATCAGCTCAGGGGTGAATGCGTGGCCGTATGTGTTCTGCGTCTCCATCCCTGCAGCGAACGGCAGGTGGCCCATGTGCTCGACGCCCGAGCCAATGACGACGTCATGAACGCCGGTGGCGATCAGCGCCGCTCCGTAGCCAACGGCCTGCTGAGCCGATCCGCACTGGGTGTCGATCGTCGTTGCCGAAGTCTCAATCGGCAACCCTTCCTGAAGCCAGGCGTTGCGGCCGATGTTGAAGGCTTGCTCGCCGAACTGCTGCACGCACCCCGCGATCACCTTCTCAACCTCCTGCGGGTCGATTCCGGTGCGTTCGATCAGCTCGCTGTATGAGCGGCCGAGAAGCGTTGCCGGATGGGTGTCCTTGTAGTAGCCCTTCTCCTTGTGGCCGCGCCCGATCGGGGTGCGAACTGCTTCGACGATGACGACTTCACGGCCCTGTAGTGGCATAACGGAATGAGACCTCTCGAGTTGGTGTTGCGGGACTTCATAAGCGTATCGCGCCAACCGACCGAGCGGTCAGTTGGCGCGACCGGTCGTCTATCAGTAGGGTTCCGCCGATGCCTGAACAGATCGCGATCATCGGCAGCGGCGCCATTGCTTGTGGCCTCGCTGCTGTAGCCACCAAGACCGGAAACGTAACCCTGCTCGCCCGCAGCGAGGAATCCGCCGAGCGCGCGCGGGCCTCAATCGCCAAGCAGGTGGACCGCATGGGAGAAGAAGCCGGCCCCGGCGAGGTAACGGTCACAACCGACCCCGCCGATCTCTCCGGCGCAACCGCGTTCGTCGAGGCCGTCGCCGAGGACGCAGCAATCAAGGGCGAAGTCTTCGAAACGGTCGCTTCGGTATCCGGCGACGACGCAATCTGGGCGACGACCACCTCGTCGCTTTCGGTCGGCGAGTTGGCCCGCGCGAGCGGATCGCCGGAGCGCTTTGTTGGGCTCCACGTCTTCAACCCGGTGCCGCGGATGGCGCTGATCGAGCTGGCCTTCCCGGACGAGGCGACCGAGGCCACGCGCGAACGCGCAACAGCCCTCTGCGCCGACCTCGGCAAGACGGCCGTGCCGGTCCCCGACCTTCCCGGCTTCGTCGTCAACCGCCTGCTCTTCCCCTACCTCTTCTCAGCCGTCGATTTCCTCGATCAGACAGGAATGGACCCGGCCGATGTCGATGAAGCGATGAAGCTCGGCGCCGGCCACCCGATGGGTCCGCTCGCGTTGCTGGACTTCGTAGGGCTTGACGTCTCAGCCGCGATCGGTGATGAGATTGGATCCCCCGCGCCGGCGCGCGTTCAAGCGCTGATCGCGGAAGGCGCGCTCGGCCGCAAGAGCGGCCGCGGCTTCTACGAGTACTAAGCCAAGTCTCAAGCGGGACAGGCCGCAACAGTTCGCTCACAAATTCTTTAGCGGCGCTTCAGGCTCTGCGGTCAGTCTGCACTCAAGAACGTTCCGAACGAATGTTCCTCCTCCCAGATTGACCGGCCGGCCCGCTCCCCCGCGGGTCGGTTTGGTTTTGGGGTCAGGCCTGCTCGGCGATCGGCCTGATCCGCACGGTGATGATCCGGTTGTCGCGGACCGACTCGACGCGAATCCGGTAGCCGGTAACGGGAACCGTGTCACCGCGCTGGGGCATGCGACCAAGTTCGTGCAGCACGAGTCCGCCAACCGAGTTGTAGGCGTCGCTGTCGACCGGCAGCTCGATGCCGTAGTCGGGCAGGTCGGCGATCGGCATGTGGCCACTGACCGACCATCCACCGCTGGCCAGCTCGCGGACCGACCGGCTGGTCGGGTCAGTCTCATCGTCAATCTCGCCGACGACCTCCTCGACGATGTCCTCGACGGTCACGATGCCGGCGGTGCGGCCGTACTCGTCGATCACGATCGCCAGCGACGAGCGTTCGCGCTGCAGGTCTGCGAGCAGATCGTCAAGCGGGCGGGTCTCCGGCACAATCACGGCGGGCTTGACCAGCGACTCGATCGACGCCGTCGCCCCCAGCTCGAGGTAGCGGGCGATAAGCGAGTTGGCGTGGACGGTGCCGCGCACGTGCTCGGTCGAACGGTCTTCGGTTACGACGAGGCGCGTGTGGCCCGAGCTGACGCAGGTGCGCAGGGCAGTCTCGACGTCATCGCTGATGTCCACGAGCACGACGGCGGGGATCGGAGTCATCACTTGGCGGGCCTCCTGCTCGTGGAGGTGGAAGACCCCCGCAAGCATTGTCGCCTCGCCGGGATCTAGCTTGCCGCCAACCTGGGCCTGAGAGATCAGCAACTTGAAGTCGTCCGGAGTCCCACCCTCGTCAAAGTCGGCTTCGGGATCGATCCGCATCAGCCTCAGCACGCCGTTTGCAGCCCCGTTCAGCCCGGCAATGAAAGGGCGCATCGCAATCTCAAAGATGCTGAGCGGGCGCGCGCACGCCTTCGCAACCGGCTCGGCCTTGACGATCGCGAAGATCTTCGGAACCTGCTCGCCAGCGATCACATGGAGCGATGTGACAAGGATGTAGGCGATCGCGACAGAGGCGGCAACCGCAGCGCCGTGCGCGAGCGGCCCGCCAAGCAGCGGCTCAAGCAGGGTCGCTATTGCCGGCTCGCCAAGAAAGCCGATGCCCAGCGAAGCGAGCGTGATTCCAAACTGGCAGGCAGAGAGGTACTGGCTGAGGTCTTCCTGCTGCGCTGCGGCGCGGGCTGCGCCGCGCACACCGTCCTTGGCCTCGGCCTGCAGGCGGCCGCGGCTGGCGCGCACCAAAGCAAACTCTGCGGCCACGAAGAAGCCGTTGACCGCTATCAGCACGAAGATCGCGGCTATCAGCAGCGCGGTCATCGCGTCGGGGCCTGTGGGGAGGTACTTCGCGGAAGGTCGTCAGGCACTAATGATCAGCTCAAACACTAACGGCCGGAAGGCCGGAAAAGCGAAGTTAGGCAAGCTCGTCGATCTCTTTTGCGAGCGCGAGGTCGGCTTCGGTGACGCCGCCCTCCGAGTGGCTGGCGCAGGTGATGCGCACCTGGTTCCACTGGTGAACCAGAATGTCGGGATGGTGGTTGGCAACCTCTGCCACCCCGGCAACGCTGTGAACGAACTGAATCGCCGACTCAAAGTTGGGCAGCGAATAGTCGCGGACGATCGCGCCGTCCTCCTGACGCCATTCCCCGTCGGCGATTGCTGCTTCGATTACGTCGTTCTCAAGTAGAGCCATGCCGCGAGTGTAGAGCCCAGCCCGTACGATTCACCCGTGCGGATCGTCAGCCTTGTCCCCCACGCCACCGAAATCTGCTTTGCGCTTGGTCTTGGTGACCAGGTAGTCGGGGTTACTCACGAATGCGACTGGCCGCCGGACGCCGCAGACGCGGCGGCGGTGACGCGCGATCTGCTTGAACCTGGCCTGTCGGCAGCCCAGATTGATGCCGCCGTCAAGGAGATCACCGGCGAAGGAAAGGCGATCTACGAACTCGACGAGCAGCTCCTGGCCGAGTTGGAGCCCGATCTGATCCTCACTCAGGCGCTCTGCCCGGTCTGCGCCGTCAGCTACGACGACGTCGTATCGGTCGCCGGAAAGATCAAGAGCAAGCCGGAGGTGATCGCGCTGGACCCCCACACCTTTGGCGAGACGATGGTTGACATCCGCACCGTCGCCCAGGCAACGGGAGCCGAGCGGGAGGCGCTGACGCTGATCGCAACTCAGCGCGCCCGCGTGGACGCAGTGGAGGCAGCGGTCGCCGACCGTCCGATGATCGGCGCGGTCGCGATCGAGTGGCTCGACCCGGTCTTCATTGGCGGCCATTGGACTCCGCAGCTGATCGAGATTGCCGGAGGAGTGGACCTGCTGGGAATGCCCGGAGAGCCTTCGCCGCAGAGCAGCTGGGATGCGGTGCGCGAGGCGGAGCCGCAGGTGATCTTTGTGATGCCATGCGGAATCGACGCCGCCGGCGCGCTGGAGGCGGCCGAGCAGCATCGCGACGAACTGGCATCCACCGGCGCGCGGAAGATTGTTGCGATCGACGGATCGGCGACCTTTTCGCGCCCCGGGCCGCGGCTGGTTGACGGACTGGAAATAATCGCTCACGTCCTCCACCCCGACGTTCTGCCGACAGCCCCGGGCCCCGCCTTGGAGCTTGAGCTCTAGCCGATAAAGGTCGGGACCGCTGCAGCGGACAGCAGCAGCGACCCAACAAGCGCGACGATTCCGATTGCGGCGCAGGCCGCCCAGCCGATCGCCGGATTGCCCTTGCGCTCGGCCATCACGAATGCGCCGCCGGCGAGAGCACCCGCCGTCAGTCCGCCAAGGTGGCCGCCGATCGAAACGTTCGACAGCACGAAGCTGAAGACGACATTGAAGACCAGCAGCATCCCGATGCCGGACTGCAGCGGGTTCCCGCCGCGGGCGTAGATGATTGCGCAGG
Organism: Actinomycetota bacterium; assembly: GCA_009699565.1. GTDB lineage: Bacteria > Actinomycetota > Thermoleophilia > Solirubrobacterales > Solirubrobacteraceae > F1-60-MAGs163. The sequence goes on from WLNX01000101.1 coordinate 4,551, forward strand.
CCGCGCCCATCAGACCAAATATCGCGCCCGACGCCCCCACCGTGAGCGCGTTCGGCGAGAGCAGAATCGCACCGAACGAACCGCCCAGCAGCGAGACGACGTAGAGCGCAAGAAAGCGTCCGCGGCCGAGCTGCGGCTCCATCTGCGAGCCGATGAACCAGAGCAGGATCATGTTGAAGGCGAGGTGCATTAGGCCGGCGTGCAGGAAGCCGGACGTGACCAGGCGCCAATACTCGCCGCCCGCAACGGGGACCGCGGCGAGGCCGCCGTCGTAGAAGAGCTGCGTCTGAGCCCCGCCCGGGAAGCCGCCGCCGAGCAGGAATCCAAGGACGCTGAGGCCGATCAGTGTGATTGTCACGACCGGCGTCTCGGTACGGCCGCTCAGTACCGGCAGCCGCACGGCCTTGCCGCTCTGGGTGGCGCAGTCCGGGCAGCGCATGCCGACCGGGCTGGGAGTCATGCAGTCGGTGCAGATCGGTTTGCCGCAGCCCGAGCAGGAGACCGCAGTCTCACGCGAGGGGTGGCGGTAACAGGTGGTTGCGGTGGAGGTTGTCGACATCGTCTCTGGCGTTGTGCGGCAACCAAGCAACTTGCTCGGTTGCCGACGCTTTGAGGCTAGCCGTCGATGCGCCGAGAGACTTCGCTGCCAAGCGTGTCGATCGCCTTGCGGGCGAAGGCGACGGGGCCGGCTTGGAGCACCTGCCGACGGCCGCGGCGATGTCTCACGCCAAGCACCGCTGCAGCTCCGGCCGCGGCGGTGCCGACAGCCAGCGCCGCCGCGGGCTTGACCCAGGTCCGCGGATCGTGGATCGCGTCTGCCTGCCAGGCGTCTATCTGGTCGGCTGCGAGGACCGAAATTCGGTGCAAGCGCTCCTCAAGGTCGTCGGCAAGATGCTCGGGCGGGTCCACAGGCGTCAGCGCCTGAGCCAGCAGCGCCTCAAGGTCGATCGGATTTGGGCTGGTACTCATCCGCTCACGCCTCCTGCGGTTCGCCTACGAGAGTTTCGAGCTGCTTGATCGCGCGATGCAGCAGCACTTTGGTGGCGCCCTCGCTGCGCCCCAGCGCGTCGCCGATCTCGCGGTTGTTCATTCCAAGCGCAAAGCGCATGATCAGCGCCTCGCGGCGATCGTCCGGCAGCTCCTGGACAGATTCCAAAATCCGTCGCAGTTCGTCGCGGCCCTCGACGAGCTGTTCGGTTGTGTGGGTCGCGCCGGGCTCGGCGACCGCATCGATGTTGGTCTGCGGCTTGCGCGACCGGTCGCGGTAGAGGTTGGCGGCGAGGTTGTGCGCGATCCGGATCAGCCACGGGCGCAGCGGCCTGCCGTCCGACTCCTCCAGCGCCCGCTCGAAGTGGCGATAGGCCTGCAGGAAGGTCTGCTCGGTCAGATCCTCGGCGTCGTGATGGTTCCCAACGCGGTAGTACGAGTAGGAGTAGACGTCGCGAAGATGATCGCGGTAGCAATCGCTGAAACGCCGATCGAGCTCTTCCTTGTCCACTCATCAGAGCCTACCCGCGCGGCCTCTAGACGACCCGCGCGCCGACAACGCGGTGGGGATGGATGACAGACTCGGCAAAGCTCGCAGCGTCGCTGCTTCCGGCGACAACGTCGGCCAGTGCGGCAGTGGCCGGCGCACGAACGTTGGCGCGGCCGAGCGCCTCTGCCAGCAGCGGGAGCGAATCGAGCGCCTCGGCAACCTGGCCGATCTCGGGCCTGATCTCTCCTGCGGGCACTCCCGCCGCCAGCAGCTCTCCTGCGCGACGGTTGCGTCCACCTGCGGCGACGACTGACGCGACGAGATCGCCAACGCCGGCCAGCCCGGTCCAGCTTTGGGGATCGCCACCGAGGCTGTCGGCGTATCCCGCCAGCTCGGAGAAGACTTTGCCGGCGGCGGCGCCGGCCGCGTTGGGCCCGCCGACGCTTGCGGTCGTCGCTGCAAGGACGGCGGCGTTGGTCGCCACGCCGGCCATCTCAACTCCAACGATGTCCTGCGTCAGCGACACATCGAGGCCGGCATCGGTGA
>WLNX01000102.1 GCA_009699565.1 Actinomycetota bacterium
GACTGAGCGTGTAGCCAGCAGGGTTCTGGAAGTTGGGGATGATGTGCGCGAAGCGGGGCCGTAGGCCTGCCTCAAGCTCGGCGCGGAGCGCTGCGGTGTCGATCCCGTCGGCCTCCAGCTCGATCATCTTCACGTCGGCGCCGCGCTCCAGCAATCCAAGCAGCGTGCGGTCGTAGGTCGGGCGCTCAACTACAACCTGGTCGCCCGCGGAGACCAGCGCGTCAAACAGAAAGGCGTCGGCCTGCATTGAACCGTTGGTGACGATTACCTGGTCTTCGTCGACGCCGTGCTGCTTGGCAATCCAGCTGCGAAGCGGGCCGTATCCAGAGGCTTGCCCGTAGCCGGTTGCTCCTGCGGCATTCTCGCTGAATGCTTCGTCGGCGGACTTCTTCAGACCGTCGATGTCAATGATGTCCAGCGACGGAGCGCCGCGTGCGAAGGAGATGGTGTCAGGCATGTCTTGAATCTACGCTAGCCGCGCAAGGAGTGATCACTGCCCTAACGGCGGCTTACGGCCGCCTCCACCGGCACGGCGCCTCCGAGCGCTTTGCGCAGCGTCGCGGCTGCGGCCATCACATCGCTCCCGGAGGCTTCCGCTGGCCTTGCGAGCAGTTGTACGCGCACTGCCAGCGGGTAAGCGCCGCTGTGGAGGTTTGCTGCCGTGGGGGCTGTGCAGCGGCCCGAACGGTTGCGAACCGCCGCCAGCCGAAGTCCGCGTTTGGAATCAAACCGAGCCCCGGCGCGGGCCGCTGCGCTGCGCTGCGCCGCCAAGACCGCCGCCGCGGTTGCGCCACGGCTCCTGGCCCGCTCTGCCGCTGCAGCGGCTGCCTTCCTGCTCTGAGCGGCCCGCGTCTCTGTTAGGGCGGTCGGCGCCCTGCGCAGCTGTGCTGCCACCTGGCTGGCACGCAGGCACTGCCTTGAGGAAGCTCCTGTTCGCGCCGCGACCCCCGTCGCGGCTGTGGTGACTGTCAACACCGGCTGCAAGCCGGCGCAGCCAACCGAGCGCGAACGCGGCTGCACGACAACCAGCGCGGCCGCCGCCGTTCCGACGCAGGCTTCGGCCGCCGCGTCGCCGCGTGCGGGCCGCGAGCCCTTGATCGCCGCGAGAGCGTCTCCGAGCGCGCCGCCGTCGGCGGCTGGAGCAACCGCCAACTCTGCGGGGGCTCCGTCGCCGGACTGGGTCTGGCCTCCCGAGCTTGCCAGCAGCGCAATCAGCGCGACAACGAGCAGTGCACCGCCGGCGATTGAGGCAAGCAGCCAGACCGGGGGACGGGTCCCGGACGAGGAGGCCTTCTCCGGCGCATCGTCTGCGCCGCCCGCGCCGCTTTCCTGCTGCTGGGAGCCGCTTCGAAGATCGCCTTCAAATTCGCGCAGGCGCTGCTCGATTGCGCTGAGCGTGTCGCGTACGTCGCCTGGCTGGTCGTCTGCCATCGTCTGGCTGACGCTACCGGCTGCGGGGCATCTCAGCCGCCAAGGATCTCTACGGCGATCTCAGCAACCTGCGTTGGTGTGCGCCCAACGCGCACTCCCTTTGCCTCAAGCGCCTCCGCTTTTGCCGCCGCCGTTCCCTTTGAGCCGGAGACGATTGCGCCGGCGTGACCCATCGTCTTGCCGGGTGGGGCAGTGAAACCGGCGATGTAGCCAACAACCGGCTTGGTGACGTTTTCGGCGATGTACTCCGCGGCGAGCTCCTCGGCGTCGCCGCCGATCTCGCCGCTCATCACGATCAGTTCGGTCTGGTCGTCGTTCTCGAACAGCTCGAGCACGTCGATAAAGCTCGTCCCGGGGATCGGATCGCCGCCAAGTCCAACGATCGAGGAGTTGCCGAAGCCCTTCTGGGCCAACTCGTTGCCGATCTGGTAGGTCAGCGTCCCGGAGCGGGACATCACGCCAATGTTGCCTTCCTTGAAGAAGGATGCGGGGATGATTCCGACGTTGGCCTTGCCCGGCGAGAGCACGCCGGGGCAGTTTGGTCCGATCAGCCGCAAGCTTGGGTTTCGCTTGATTTGCGTGTACACGCGAAGCTCGTCGTGGGCCGGAATTCCTTCGGTGATCGCGATGATTGTCTCGATCCCCGCGTCGGCTGCCTCAAGGATTGAGTCGGCTGCAAACGGTGGCGGTACAAAGATCATCGCCGTGTTCGCGCCGCTCTCCTCGGCCGCGGCGTGGAAGGTGTTGAAGACGGGAATCCCCTCCACATCCTGGCCGCCTTTGCCCGGCGTTACGCCGCTGACGACGTTGGTGCCGTAGTCGCGGTTGTTCAATGTGTGGAACCTGCCTTCGCTGCCGGTGATTCCGGCGACGCAGAGGCGAGTATCGGTTCCGACCAGGACGCTCATAGCGACTCTCCCTTAGCGAGCGCGACAACCTTTTCGGCCGCCTCGTTCATCGTTGCTGCGGTGTGTACGCCGGGCAGATTTGCGTCGGCAAGAATCTTGCGCCCTTCGACATCGTTCGTGCCGTCGAGCCTGACGACAAACGGGACCGTCGGCTTCGCTGTCGCAAACGCTTCGATCAGTCCGTTTGCCACCTCGTCGCAGCGGGTAATGCCGCCGAAGATGTTGAAGAGAACGGCCTTGACCTTTTCGTTCGAGCAGATCACCTCGACCGCGCTGGTGATCGCGTCGGCCTTCGAGCCTCCGCCTGCATCAAGGAAGTTTGCCGGCTCGCCGCCGTACTGAGCGACAACGTCGAGCGTGCTCATGACGAGGCCCGCACCGTTGCCGAGCACACCAATGTCGCCGTCGAGCTTGACGTAGGTGAGGCCGCGGTCGCGCGCCATCTGCTCTTGCGGATCCTCGTCGCTCGGATCGCGCAGCTTCGCGTTCTCTTCGTGGCGGTAGAGGGAGTTGGGGTCCAGGGTGACCTTCGAATCGAGTGCCCTGACTTTGCGCTCCGGCGTGATGATCACCGGGTTCACCTCGACCAGCAGCGCCTCTTCGGCGACAAACGTTTCGTAGAGGCGAGTGAGGAAGTCACCGATCGGGCGGATTAGGTCGGCATCGATCCCGGCCTCGAAGGCAAGGCGCCGCGCCTCAAAGGGCTGGAAGCCGAGCAGCGGGTCAACGTGGAGCGTGGCGATCGCCTCCGGCGTCTCTGCCGAGACCTGCTCGATGTCCATGCCGCCCTGCGTCGAGAGCATCACGAGCGCCGCGCGCGCAGACCGGTCGAAGACGATTGCGGCGTAGTACTCCGCTTCGATCTCCGAGGCCTCTTCAATCCAAAGCTCGTGGACGGTGAAGCCCTTGATGTCCATGCCAAGGATTGCCTCGGCGTACTCGCGGGCTTCGGTTGCGTCGGCGGCAACTTTGACGCCGCCGGCCTTGCCGCGGCCGCCGATCTTGACCTGTGCCTTCACCACGCAGGGGTAGCCGATCTTCTCGGCTGCGGCTAGCGCCTCCTCAACGGTGCGGGCCGGGATCCCCGACGGAACCGGGATTTCGTGCCGCGCGAAGAGCTGTTTTCCTTGATATTCGAGAAGGTCCATAGTGGGGCGTAAAGCTATCGGAGAGCGGCTACTCGCCGTCGCGACCTAGACTAAGGGCGATGCCACTTCCCAAGAAACCCAAATGGGTCACCTTCGATGTCTACGGAACGCTGATCGACTGGGAGACCGGTGTTAAGACCGCGTTTGCCACCGAGGCCAAGCGCAGCGGCTTTGAGATCGAAGATCCCGACGCCGTTTTCGCCCGCTTCGTCGAGCTCCAGCACGAGATCGAGAGCGGTTCCTACGAGCTTTATGCCGAGGTGCTGCGCCGGGTCGCGATGCAGATCGCCGATGAGATCGACTGGGACCTTGAGCCGTCGCGTGCAGGCTTCCTGCCGGATTCAATCCTTCGCTGGCGTCCCTTCAAGGAGACGAATCTTCAGCTCGGCCGCTTCGCGAAGAAGTTTGACACCGGCCTGATCTCAAACATCGACGACCGCCTGCTCGGCGAGACGCGCCGCTATCTGCCGCTCGAGTTCGGGCTCGTCGTCACCGCCCAGCAGGTTCGCTCGTACAAGCCTGAACCGGCCCACTTCAAGGAGTTCGCCCGCCGCGTCGGCGGGAAGAAGGACTGGGTCCACATCTGCTCCGGTTACGAATCCGACGTCGTGCCGGCGCTGAAGGCAAAGGTTCCGGTTATTTGGGTGAACCGCAGCAAGCGCAAGCTTGAGCCCAGCGAGAAGAAGCCAACCGCTGAAGTGAAGAACCTGCTGGGCGCTGCGAAGCTGCTCGGCGCCGCGTAGGAGAGGCACCCGGTGCAGGTCGTTTCGCTGCACGAAGACGTTCTGGTCCTTCGCTCCGCCTTCTGGCAGACAACCTGCACCATCGTCCGCCGCGGCGACGAGACCTTTGTCGTTGATTCGCCGCCGCTGCCGGAGGAACTCGGCTCGCTGCCCGGGCTGCTTGAGAGCGTCGGTTGGACCTGCAGCGGCCTGCTGGCGACCCACGGCGACTGGGACCACCTGCTCGGCCGTCTCGCCTTCCCCGGCACGGCGCTCGGCTGCTGCGAGACGACTTCGGCGAGGCTGGCAGCCGAACCCGGCAGTGCTGCTCGTGAGCTGCGCAGTTTCGACGAGCGCAACTACATCGAGCGGCCCGCGCCGCTCTCGTTGGGGCAGGTGCAGGCGCTGCCGGTTCCAGGCGTGCTCGAGATTGGCGACGCCGAGTTGCAGCTTCACCCCGCCGAGGGCCACACCAAGGACGGGATGGCGATCGTTGTTCCCTGGGCTGGCGTCCTGATCTGCGGCGACTATCTCTCCCCGGTTGAGATTCCAATGATCTCCGACGGAGGGTCGCGCTCTGCCTACCGCGCGACGCTGGAGCGGCTGCGGCCGCTGGTGGAGAGCGCCGAGTGGGTTGTCCCGGGCCACGGAGCGGCGATCGACGGCTCGCGGGCGCTGGCGATTCTGGGCGAGGATCTTGCCTACCTTGAATCGCTCGAGCTGCCGCTTGCAAGGCGCGACTCAGAGCAGCAGCGGATTCACGCCGAGAACCTCAAGCGGATCGCCGCCGAACCTCCGACTGCCTGAGCGGCTAGGAGTCGCCGGCGAGGTTGCGGCGCAGGTAGAGGTCGCGGCCTCCGTGGCTGTTCTTGATGCCGAAGCCGAGTGATTCGTAGAGCTTTAGCGCCGGCTCGTTCGCCTCGTTGACGTCCAGCTCGATCCGGCGCGCGTCACGTGAACCGGAAGCATGGTTGATCGCGAACTCGGTGATTGCGCGGCCGAGTCCGCTGCCGCGGGCCGGCTCCTCGACGAACAGGTCCTCCAGCAGGCAGTCGTTGCCTTCCTGCCAAAGCCCGTAGCGGAAGCGAAGCTGGCATACGCCCACGGCGGGCCCGTCGCCGACTGCACCGAGCAGATAGTCGGTCGAGTCGCCGGCGATCAGCGTCGCCACTCCCGATCGGAAGCTCTCGTCGGTCGGCCAGTCGTAGCCGAGGTCGTTGCGGAATCCGATCAGCAGTCGGGTTACCTCGTCGGCTTCGTCGACGCGGGCAACCCAGACCCGGGTGCCGCTCACTGCGCTGCCGGCTCGCTGACGATGCGGGCGATCGGATCTCCGGCGCCGATCGGGGCGCCTTCGGTGATCGGCAGCTCGGCGATCACGCCGGCCTTGTGCGCCGTGATCTCATTCTCCATCTTCATCGCTTCGATGATGCAGAGAAGTTGCCCTTCTTCGACCGTGTCTCCGGCCTTCACGACAACCTTCCACATGTTGCCTTGGAGCGGAGCCTCGAGCGTGTCCGCGCCTCCGCCACCGCTGCTCTTGCGTTCGGTCCGCTTTGGCTTCGGCGCTGCTCCGCCAGCGGCAACCACTCCGCCCACCGGCGGCGGTCCGATCACGTTGACGTCGAAGCGGCGGCCGGAGACTTCGACCGTGTACTGCTGTTCAAGTTTCTCGTCGCCGTCGTCCGTGATCCGTTCGACCGGCGTCTCAGGGGCGGTCGACTTCAGCCACTCCTTGTCTTCGGTCAGCTCGCGGCAGGTGTCCGCCTCGCGCCACTGCTCGGTTGCCAGCAGCGCACTGTGGAACGGGATCAGGGTTGTGAGCCCTTCGATCTCGTACTCGTCGAGTGCTCGCAGCATTCGCGCCGTGGCGCGCTCGCGGTCGACGTCCCAGACGATCAGCTTGGCGACCATCGGGTCGTACATCGGAGTCACTTCGCCGTTCTCGCCGACGCCTGAATCGACACGGACGCCGGGGCCCGAGGGTTCGATGTAGCGCCCAATCTTCCCCGGCGCCGGTGCAAAGTTCTTCGCTGCGTTCTCGGCGTTGATGCGGCACTCGATCGCGTGGCCTCGCATCTCGACCTGGTCCTGAGTGACCGACAGCGTCTCACCGGCGGCGGCGCGGATTCCTTCGCGAACGATGTCGATACCGGTCGTCATCTCGGTTACGCAGTGCTCAACCTGGACGCGCGTGTTCATCTCCAGGAAGAAGTACTCGCCGTCTTGGAGCAGCCCTTCGACAGTGCCTGCTCCTACGTAGTCGACGGCCTTTGCAGCCTCGACGCCGATCTTGCCGATTTTCGCTCGCAGTGCCTCGTCGACAACCCACTCGGCGGCAGGCGATTCCTCGATC
>WLNX01000103.1 GCA_009699565.1 Actinomycetota bacterium
GATCCTGCTTTTCTGGGGCATCATCCTCGCGCTGGCGATGCGCGGAGTGGCGATCGTTGTGGGCGTGGAACTGATCGAGCGCTTTCACATCGTCACCTACATCCTTGGCGCGCTGCTGCTGGTGCTCGCGTGGCGGATGTACAAGGGTGCGGCAGATCACATTGATCCGGACCACTCCCCGCTCGTCCGCCTCGTTCGCCGCTTCTACCCGATCGGCGATTACCACGGCTCGCGCTTCTCCACTGTCGTCGGCGACAAGCGCGTTCTCACTCCGCTGGTGCTGGCGCTTGTCAGCGTCGTCGCTGCCGACATCGCCTTTGCGCTCGACTCGATCCCTGCAGCGTTTGCGATCACCGAAGACCCCTTGGTGATCTGGGCCGCCAACGGCTTTGCGCTTCTAGGGCTTCGCGCCCTCTTCTCACTCGTCGAGGACCTAATCGCCCGCTTCCGCTACCTAAACCAGACCGTCGCGGTCGTTCTTGGCGTAGTTGCGGCCAAGCTGCTGATTCAGGATCTCTACAAGGCGCCGGCTCCCGTCAGCCTCGCGCTCGTGATTGGCCTTTTCGCCGCAGGCATCTCAATGTCGATCCTCGCCGACCGGCGCGATCAGTCGCGGCTTGGTCCGAGCTAGGCGGCGGGCAGAAGCGAAGCTGGAATCGTTCCGACCGGGGCGTGGCCGGGGGCGTCGGGGAAGCATCGCAGGGCCAGCGAGGCGCACGGGCGCCCGGAGAATATCGGCGCGAGGTCGGCGAAGGTCATCAACAGACGCAGGCTCGCGGCTATCTGCAGGTCGGCGACGTTGAACTGCCGGCCGTCAAGCACGCCGTCCGCGATCCAGCCGTCAACCTTGTCGAGCAGGATCGGCAGGGTTCGCAGGTCATCTGCATAGGTCGCCTCGCTCGCGCGGTTGGCGCGCATCTCCAGCGTGGTCACGCCGGGGGCGATCAGCTTCAGAACGGGGACCGGGATCGGCGGCAGCTTCGAGCCTTCCGAGTAGTTGGCCATCACGGCAGGATTGGCCTTGAAGCTCGGCCACAGGACTCGGCGAACAAGAGGCTGGAGTACATCATCGCCCCAAGCTTCGGCTGCAATCACGGCTGCCTTCTCGTCGGGCTCGGCAGGCATCAGCGGCGGCTCGGGTACGAGCTCGTCGAGTCTCGCGAGGATCGCGCGGGATCCGGTGATCTTCTCGCCGTCGATCTGGATTCCGGGGACGGTGCGCTCGCCGAACAGCAGCTTCATCGCCGCCATGTGCATCGGCGGGGGGAACTCGATGGTTGAGTAGGGGAGTCCTTTTATCTCAAGCGCCCGCTCAACGGTCGCGCAAGGGTGAGAGCCGCCGACTACGAAAAGTCTGATCTTCATAATTCGGCCACAGTACCCGGTTGTGCGCCGCCGATCCGTTCAGGTCGCTACGGTTGCGGTTATGAGCGTGCCGCCCGCAATCCCAACTTCCCGCAACGGTTTCTTCTCGAGCCTCTTCGACTTCAGCTTCAGCCGGCTGGTCACGACCCGCGTGGTCAAGTGGCTCTACATGCTGCTGATCGTCGTCGTCGGGATTGGCTGGGTGACGGCAATCGTTTCCTCAATCATCGCCGGGTCCATCTCCGGCGTTCTAATTGCGGTGATCGGCGGAGCAATCGCTGCCCTGCTGACGGTCATCTACGGGCGCATCGTGCTTGAGCTGGTTCTCGCGATCTTCCGCATCCTGGAGACGAACCGCGAGATTGCATATCTCCAGCGCCAGCAGCTTGGTGGCGCTCCGCCGCCTGGCGTTGCAGGCGAAGCGTCACCGCCGTACCCGCCGGCGCCCTAGGCTGCGCGGCGATGCTGCTCGTTGTTGACGTTGGAAACACTCAGACCCACTTCGGGACTTATGACGGCGACGACCTGGTCGAGCATTGGCGCTTTGCAACGGTCAGAGATTCGACCGCCGACGAGCTCGGCGCCGCGCTGCGCAACCTCGTTGAGCTTCGCGGTGTTGACCTTGACGAGATCGATTGCTCGATCGTCTCCTCGACAGTGCCGGCGCTCGGGCCGCAGTGGTCGCAGATGACGGAGCGCTACCTCGGGCACGAGATGCTCGTCGTAGGTCCCGGCTTCAAGACGGGAATGCCGCTGCGCTACGACAACCCGCGCGAGATCGGCGCCGACCGCCTTGTCAACGCGGTCGCCGCCTATGAGCAGAAGCAGGGCGCCTGCATCGTCGTCGACTTTGGGACCGCAATCACCTACGACCCCGTCTCGGCCGACGGCGAGTACCTCGGCGGGATCATCAGCCCTGGGGTTGAGATCTCGGTGGACGCGCTCGCATCGCGCGCCGCCAAGCTGCCAAAGGTTGACCTTGAGCCGCCGCGCCAGCTAATCGGCAAGTCGACGATCGAGGCGATCCGCTCCGGCGTCATCTATGGGTTTGCGGCGATGGTCGACGGGATCGTCGGCAGACTGCTTGAAGAGATGGGCCAGGAGACTGCGACGATCGCAACCGGGGGGCTCGCGCATCACATCGTTCCCTTCACAGAGCGGATCGATGAGATTGATGATCTGCTCACGCTTGAGGGTCTGCGGATCCTTCACGCCCGCAACAGTTGAGCGGGCTGCGGCTACCCTTGCGCCAATGAGTGCACCTCCGCTTACTGAGCCTTTCTCGATCGCCGGCGTGGAGGCGCCAAACCGTGTCGTGCTCGCGCCGCTGGCGGGAATCGGGAATTGGTTTGTGCGCCTGCAGGCCAAGCGCTTCGGGGCGGGGCTGACCGTCAGCGAGATGATCTCGAGCTTTGCGATCCACCACCGCAACGAAAAGACGATGCGCGACCTGCTGATGATTCACCCGAGCGAGCGCGATTACCCCGGGCCGATCGCCTTTCAGCTTTTCGGGCAGGATCCGGAGGTGATGCGCTCGGCGGCGGCCACGGCAGCCGAGCAGGGAGCCGACATCATCGACCTGAACATGGGTTGCCCGGTGCCCAAGGTGATGAAGAACGGCGCCGGCGCGGCTCTGATCTCGGACCCCGCCGTTGCCGTCGAGATTGCCCGCGCGGCCGGTGAGGGCAGCGGTCTTCCGGTGACCGTCAAGCTCCGCTCCGGCCAGAAGAACGGGGAGGCCGACGGCTTCCAGCTGGCGCTGAGGCTCGTTGACGAAGCCGGAGTCGCTGCGATCGCATTCCATCCGCGCTCCGCGCAGGTCAAGCACAAGGGGTCGCCCGATTACGAGCTGGCGGCAAAACTCGTCGAGGAGCTGCCGGTGCCGGTGATTCTGTCGGGCGGGATGAGCGATACCGACGCCACGCTCGCCGCCCGCGAGCAGACCGGCGCTGCAGCCGTGATGCTGGCGCGCGGCGCGCTCGGCAACCCGTGGCTCTTTGAGCGCGTTCTGGGGCTGCGCGAGACTGCACCCGAGCGCGAAGAGATCGTTGCCGAGCTGGGATGGGTGATGGACAGGGCGAGCGAGCATCTCGGCGACGACCGGGCCGGGCGATACCTGCGCACCTTCTACCCGTGGTACCTCGATCGGCTCGAGGTCGACAAACCGACACTTATTGCCTTTCAGCAGAGCGAGTCGCTCGACGAGGCGCGCGAGATGCTCGCCGATCTTGCTCCGCTGGCTGCAGTGGCCAACCCTTAATACTCGGCGCTATACTGCCCGCTTCGATCGCTCAGGCGCAGTCGCCAACGCGCTGTCGGCGACCGGAAAACCCCGAAAGAACCGACTTAGATGCCCAAAGACGTGATTCTCACCCCCGATGGATTCAAGCGCCTCGAGAAGGATCTCGAGACGATGCGCGTCGACCGTCGCCGCGAGGTGGCCGAGCGGATCAAGGAAGCCCGCGAATTCGGTGATATTTCAGAGAATTCAGAGTACGACGACGCCAAGAACGAGCAGGCGATGCTCGAAGCGCGCATCGCCCAGCTTGAAGAGCGCCTCCGCGACGCTCAGGTGATCGACAAGAAGAAGATCTCGAAGGACAGCGTCCAGATCGGCTGCGCGGTCCACCTCAAGGACGAGAAGACTGGCAAGACGCAGAAGTTCACGATCGTCGGGTCGGCCGAGGCCAATCCGGCCGAGATGATGCTCTCGAACGAGTCTCCGGTTGGCCGCGCGCTGATCGGACGCAAGCGCAATGAAGTGGTCTCGGTGCCGGTGCCGAAGGGCGCCGCGCGCAAGCTGAAGATCACCAAGATCGACGTCGGACTCTAAACCTCGTCATGATGGCGCTCCAGTGAGCGACCAACCGAACGACCTTCTTGCCGCGAGGCGGGCAAAGCTTGAACGCATTCGCGCCCAAGGCGTCGATCCATTTCCGCACGACTTCCCGGGCGTGACGGCGGTTGCCGAGGTTCAGGAGCCCTGGCAAGCGCTTGAGGCCGGCGAAGAGCGCGACGACGCCTACCGGATTGCCGGCCGGCTCTCGGCCCGCCGCGGGCAGGGGAAGATGGCGTTCCTCGACATCGTCGACCGCAGCGGCCGGATGCAGGTTCAGGCGCGGGCCGATGTGCTCGGCGAAGATGCGATGGCACAGCTTGTCGACTTCGACCTTGGCGACCTCGTAGGCATCGACGGAACGATCTTCGCCAGTCGCAGCGGCGAGCTGACGCTGAAGGTGACCGGCTTCACGCTGCTGGCCAAGAGCCTGCGTCCCCCGCCCGACAAGCACCACGGGCTGCAGGACGTGGAGACCCGCTACCGGCGCCGCGAACTCGACCTGATCGCAAACGAGGAAGCGCGCGAACTCTTCGCGATGCGTGCCAAGGTCGTCTCGACGCTGCGACGTGCGCTTGACGACGACGGGTTCATCGAGGTTGAAACTCCGGTGCTGCAGCCGCTCTACGGCGGCGCTCTCGCACGGCCGTTTGTCACCCACCACAACTCGCTCGACCGCGACCTCTATCTGAGGATCGCCACCGAGCTATATCTCAAGCGCTGCATTGTCGGCGGCCTCGAGCGCGTCTATGAGCTCGGCAAGGACTTCCGCAACGAGGGCTTGTCAACCAAGCACAATCCCGAGTTCACGATGGTCGAGTGGTACGAGGCCTACGCCGACTACGGAAACGCCATGGACCGCGTCGAGGAGATAGTGATCTCGATAGCCGCCGCGATCTCGTACGACGGGCCTTACGACTTCTCCGCTCCATGGCCGAGGGTTCCGCTGGCACAGGCGATCAAGGACGAGACGGGGATCGACATCACCGCCAACGCCGACAGGGAATCACTGGTCGCGGCGATCGCAGCCAGCGACAAGGTCTCGCTCGATGTAGAGGATCGTCCGTGGCCTTCGCTCGTGGACGACCTGCTCAGCAAGTACGTCGAGCCGAAGGTCACGAATCCAATCTTCATCACCGACTACCCGGTCGAGCTTTCGCCTTTTGCCAAGTCCCACCGCAGCGAAGAGGGGCTGGTTGAACGCTTTGAGGCTTTCTGTGGCGGGATGGAGTTCGCCAACGCCTTCAGCGAGCTCAACGACCCGGACGAGCAGCGACGCCGTTTTGACGATCAGGTCCGTCTTGCTGAGGAAGGCGACGACGAATCGCAGCCCTACGACGAGCTCTTCGTTCAGGCGCTTGAACAGGGCATGCCGCCGACCGCCGGCGTCGGTCTGGGGATCGATCGTCTGGTCATGATGATGAGCGGACGCGATTCGATTCGCGAGGTCGTTCTGTTCCCCGCAATGCGCGACTAACAGCCCCTCGCGACCGGCCCGAGGGCCACTGCGCGCTGTTAGAATGTGGCTTGTTCGAATCTCTTTCCGCCACTTTCATCCATTTGCCCGTCAGGGCCGGTAAGTAGGGTGGGAAGCGGATTAATTCCCGACCCGCAGGCAACGACGTCAGAACCCAGACCATCAACTCAACCGACTACCAAACCACCCTCTTAGGAAGGACACGCAACTGATGTTTGAGCGATTTACAGAGCGGGCCCGCCAGGTAGTCGTCCTCGCCCAGGAAGAGGCACGCACCCTCAAGCACAATTACATCGGCACCGAGCACATCCTGCTCGGCCTGCTGCGTGAAGAGGAGGGGCTCGCGGCACGGGTTCTGGAGAGCCTCGACATCACGACCGAGCGCGTCCGCGCTCAAGTAGTCCGCATCGTCGGCTCCGGCGAAGAGGTCACCTCCGGTCAGATTCCTTTCACGCCGCGTGCCAAGAAGGTCCTTGAGCTGGCGCTGCGCGAGGCCCTCAGCCTCGGCCACAACTACATCGGCACCGAGCACATCCTGCTTGGCTTGGTCCGCGAGAACGAGGGCGTCGCAGCCCGCATCCTGCTCGACTTTGACGCCGACTCGGAGAAGATCCGCAACGAAGTGATCCGCATGCTGTCCGGTCCCGGGGGCCGCCGTCAGGGTGGGTCCGGCCAGGGCAGCGGGGCGCCTTCTGGTTCCGGCTCGGGCGAAGGCAAGAAGTCTTCGAAGCTGCTCGACCAGTTCGGTCGCAACCTCACGCGCCTCGCGTCCGAGGGCAAGCTTGACCCAGTCGTCGGCCGTGAGACGGAGATCGAGCGGATCATGCAGATCCTCTCGCGCCGCACGAAGAACAACCCGGTTCTGATCGGCGA
>WLNX01000104.1 GCA_009699565.1 Actinomycetota bacterium
CCGGGTAGCTCGCCTCCAGATGGCGCAGCCCGTCTCGGACGCAGTCGGCGACGAGCATGTCGTAGCCGTCAGCGGTCAGGTGGTCTGCGAGGAAGGTGCGAGTTGCCTCGTCTTCCTCGATCAGCAGGATTGTGGCTCGGTCTCGATTGATCATGCCCCTGTTAGGTACCGGCGAGCGTTTCTTCCCCCCTGCCCGAATCGAATCCGCCCCAGCGCCTAGGATGAGCCAGTGCGCAACAACCCCCTGATCGGGCCGATCGTCGCAATCTTCAGCGCAATCGCCTTTTTCGTGATCTCGCTTATGACCTGGTACACGATTGACCTGGGCAACATCTCGGTTGGCGCAAAGTTCGCCGAGCAGTACGCAAAGCAGGCCGGCTTTGCGACCAGCGCAAACGCGTGGGAGCCTTGGGGACTGCTCAGCGACTTCCTGATGCTTGCTGTGATCATTGGCGCGATTGCTCTTGGCGCGCTGATCATCGCTGGAGGCGCCGAGACACTGGCGCAAAGCGCCGGACTGCTCGGCATCGGCATCGTCGGCGCACTGCTGGTCCTATTCCACATCCTCAGTGGCCCGCAGCCGTCCGCGATCGTCACCGTCGAGCCGATCTCGTGGCTCGGAGCTCTGGCGGCGCTGGGGATCGTCCTTGGCGGCTATCTCAGCTTCGACTACGCGCAGCACGGCGCAGCCGGGACTTCGTCGGCGCCCGACGCTTGGCAAGAACCCGAAGAGACTGCTTCACGCGGCGGCCTGTGGGACGACCAAGACTTCCGCTAGCGCCATTCGGCCGCAATATGCGGTTTCAAATTTCCGCTCTATGCGGGAAAATCTGAAATATCCCGTTCAATAGGAGCGCAATACAGGGAACGGTCGTACGATCCCGACGGGTCCTTAGCCCTCCGGCTTGGACCCCTTCTATTTGTGGATTCAATGAACCCCTCAATTCGCGGCAACTACGACTCGGGCGAAGACTTTGTCCTCGAGTACGGCGAGCTGCGCTTCACCTTCAACGAGACCGACTTCTCGGAGCGCTGCCAGCAGGCAGCCCATCGCCTCGGCTTCGTATCGGGAAGCCTCGACACCAACGAACTTGAAGATCTCGTCAACCTCGCCGTCAACGGCGAAATCCAGCAGCCGGCGTCGGATCTGGGCGAGCACGTCAACGACTGCTGGCCCGAGCTGGTCGGCCCCGCCGACCGCTCGCTGGTTCATTGGCTGCGCCGCCTGGTATTCCGCTCCGCCTGGCTGGACCAGCGCGTGATGGAGGGCGAACTCGACGTCCGTTACGACGAAACAGCCCGCTCCTTCACCTACGTGCAGCCCGACCGCGGCGACGAGCCCGTCGAGCTGGCACCCGAGCCCTCGTGGGGCCGGGTCGCCTACATCCCTCGCTCAACCGCTCCGTAGCTCAGCTGCCGAGCAGTTCGCCGCGCAGCGTGCGGCTGAGGCTCTTGTCGAGAGCCGGCGCCGTCACCTTGCCGGGAGCCTGAGGCGCGAGCACGATCACGGTCGTCTCTCCGCCGATCTGCTGACGCGCCGCAGCGATGATCGTCAACGATCCAGCGCCGGCCACGTTCCGTGCAGATGCAATCGCGCGGCGAGCAGCCTCAGTTGAAAGATCGTCGACCGAGTCGATTACAACAGCGCTGTGGCCGCCGCGAGCGGTCACCTTGCGAGCTGCGTCGACGGCGCGTTCGATCGCCTGAGCCTGGTTGTCGGCCGAAGACGTCAGCGTCTGAACTGCGGCCGGTTCGATTCCGGCAGCGACCCATTCGGCGCGCTCCTCCGGACGTGATCCGGCAAGCACAACCGAGAGCTCGATCTCATCGATCGCTGCCAGCTCGGCTGCAAGCAGTCGCAGAGTAGTGCTGCGCCCGCTTGCGAAAGGTCCAACAACGCTGACGCGTGACCCGCGACCGATCGGTGCACCGGCACTGATTGCCTTCAGGGTCGCGCTCTTGCTTGCGAACTTGATCGCCTGAGTCGGGAACGAAGCCTCGAGCTTGTCGTAAGGCGTGCCGGTCGAAACCTCGTCGGCCGACTTGCCATTGATGGTTACGACCCTGACCAGTGACGGGTAGCGCTCGGAACGGCGTGCCGGCCGGGCCGGGCCGCTTACGACGTCGCCCGAGACCAGTTCGCAGCGGCGGACCTGAGCGGCTGAGACGTAGACGTCGTCGTCGCTTGGGCCTGGCGGCTTGACCCGCACGAATGCCGATCCGTTACCAAGCACTTCGATTGTGCCGTCAACGGTCCGTTCCGGCTCGTCGGAGCTCTTGTCTGCGCGGCTGCCGCGGCCTCCGCCCCGGCTTCCTTCGCCGCCGCGCGAGCTTGAACTGCGTGAGCCTCCGCGGCGCGAGCGGGCCGGACGAGCGGGCTTGTCGCTATCGCGGTCGGCTTCATCGTCCTTCTCGACCGGTTCCGGGTCGGGTCCGGGGTCGCCGCCTTGGTCGATGATGATCGCCTTGATCAGGTCGGCCTTGCGCAGTTTGCGGAAGCCTTCGATTCCGAGCTCCGAAGCGATTGCGTGCAGGTCGGCTAGTGGGCTGCCCTCTAGGGCATCACGGGAAAAAACAGTCATCTTTACTCCTTGGTTTGAATGAGGACCGGTTGGCACTCCAGCCGCGTTGTGACAGCGGCAAGCGATCCGTTTGCGCTTCAGACAGTAGCGGTCAGTCCAGCGGCGTGTAGTGGAGGAACAGAAATCCTCCGCTCCGCCAGACCGCGCGAAGGTCAAGTTTCACCGGCGGATCAAAGACCTCGCCGCCGAGCACAGACGGAGCCGTGCCGGCAACAAGTAGCGGCGAGAGGGTGAAGATGTAGTCGTCGACCAGCCCGGCCTCCGTCAGCGCATGAAGCTGCGTCGGGCCTCCCTCGCTAAGCAGCGTGCCGACCCCGTGATTGAGTCGCAAGTCCTCCACACATGCCGCCAGCGTGGTCGTCCCCGGTGCAGAGCGAGTGACCGTCAGCTCGGCTCCGCGCGCCTCAATCGGCTCCTGAGACTCGGTGTAGATGACGATCCGCTGACCTGCTTGGGCGAAGATCTCAAGCTGCTCGATTCTCGGATCAAGGCGACGTGAGATGCAGACGGCGATCGGGGACTCGGGGAGGCCGGCGGCCGCCCGGCGCTGGCGGTGGTCGCCGTCAAGCACAGTCGAGTACTGCTCCTCGATAAGTGTCGTCGGCCCGATCAGCAGAGCGTCAACCGAGCAGCGCAGCTCACGAAATACGGCGCGGTCGGGCGGACCGCCGAGCCCCGCGGCTCGGCCTTCAACCGCAGCCCGTCCGTCGGCCGACGCGATCATCGCGGCGACAATCCGCGGGCGCTTTGAACCCGGGCCGGGAGAGCCCGCCGAGATGCCTGCCTGCGCCACCAGCTCTGCGGCGCTGACCGGCTCACCGGCTCCCTCGCCCAATCGATCAAAGATCTCGCTCATCGCAGCGATCCTACGACAGGCGCTCTGCTCAGCCGGCGTTGACCGTGCGCCGCACGGTCTGCGCGTTGCCGGCCTTGTCGATCGCCGTGACCACGACCGTCACGCGGCCTGACCTGCGGAAGCGGTGCTTCACCTTCAGCGAGTCGCGCGTGATTGTCGTCGGTCGCGACCCGTCTCCGTAGTCGAGCCTCAGTGAGGCGATTCCGGACCCCTTGGGTGCAGCCGGATCGACCGCTGCAACCTTGATCGCGCCGCCGGCAGTGGCGCGCAATTGGACCCGCGGGGGACGCGTGTCGATTCGCAGCGTCGCAACCGCCGAGACCGACTTCTGACCGCGGCGGTCGTAGGAGTCGACCCTCCAGCTGTGGAGACCGTCGCTGAGAACCCGCGAAGGGTTCGTCCTTGGCGACGAGGTCTCGCCGCTGAGGGCGCCATCCAAGTAGACGCGGTAGTAGAGACCGGCCCAAGTTTCGGGCGGAGAGCGCCAGCGGAGCTCGGGCGCCGGGCTGTTGCGCCATGCCGGAGTGTTGATCAGCGTCGCCTTGTCCGGAGCGACGTCGTAGGAGGCAACGACAACCTGCTTGGCGGCCCCCTCCCCCTGCGTGAACGAAATCAGCACGTTGCCGTCGCGGTCGCTGGCGAGCGCAAGCCCGTCTGACGGGTCCACCGCTCCAAATGCCGGGGCCGAGAGCCTCTTGCCCTCGCTGAACGGCGGCGCCGAGACATAGTCGGGGTCGTCGTCGATGCGGCGACCGTAGAGCTCGCCAGCGTCGCCCTGCATCCAGGCAGTGACTCCGTCCTCGCTCGGGGCAAACGTGCTGCCGGGAGAGGCGAAAACCGTAGATGAGCTGCCCATGCGCACGGGCTCGGCGAGCGCGTCGTCGCGAATCAGCGAAGACCACACCCACCCGTCGGCGGCCTGAACGCTGGCGATGCCGGCGCCGCGACCGCTGAGCGCAAGATCGGGAGTCGTTCCCGGCGCGATCTGGGCGCCGTCGGCCAGCGCGGAAGCGCTCTCGAGCGTCGACGCGCGAAGACGCCGCGCGACGGCCCGGGTCACTCCGTCGCTGAAATTCTGCTTGAAGGCGAGCCAGGCGTAGCTTGAGTCGTCTTCAATCACGACCTCGGGAAATGAAGCAGCCAGCCCTGTGTTGCCGGCGATCTCGGTGGCACCGACGCTGGTTACGATGTTCGACAGACGATCGCGCACCAGACGCCTGACGGCGACTTTGGTGGTGTCCCCTACCCGCTCGCCAAAGGCGACAATGCCGATCCCGTCGGCTGCCGTTGAGACCTTCGGAGCCAGTGAAGCTCCGCTGCCCGCATCGTTGGCGCTGCTGATGTTGGCCGCTCCCGAGTAGACGGTGAAGCTCGACGCCCTCCGCGGCAGATAGGCGGCGCGGACCTTGCCGTCGTGGCTCCAGCCCGCATAGGCGACTCCGGTCAGCGAGGTCATGTCAACGGTTGGCTGGACGGCCCCGTTCCCGTCAAGCTTCTGCGCAGTTTGGAACTGTTCGCCCGACGCGGTGCGCATCCGCGCCCAGACGCCCCCGCTGTTGGCAAACAGGACAACGAGGCGGCCTCCGTCGGCGACCCCAACTACCGGCCGTCCGATCACCGCTGGCTGCCCGACGTCAACTCGCTCGGCCGCTTGGGGCTCGCCGGCGACCACCGAGCTCATAAAGACGTGGTTGGCGCCGTCGACGTTGCGAACAAAGAGCAGCGCGGCGGTGCCGTCTGGCGCCATCTCGAGGCCTCCGATGGAGCCCAGCGCGGCACTCGGGCCGTCAACCTTGAGCGCGCCGAAGAACGAACCGTCAGCGGACGCCTGTCCGGCGGACGCAAAGGTCGCGAGACCGCAGACCAAGGCAGCGACACCGCCCCTGCGCAGTGATTGAAGCTTCAGCACACTTGGGAGGCTACGCAGTCGATCCCTCGTGCGCGACGATTCCCTCGGCCGCCGCCTCTGCGAGAAAGTCCTGCACCTGAGCGTCAACCTGCGCATCATCCCAGCCCAGCTCGCCGGCCATCGCCTTCGCGACCCGCTTGGCGACCACTCCGTCGTCCTCGGACACTTCTCGCGCAGCGAGCAGCGCCACGCGGCTGCGACGAAGCAGCGCGTCGCCGACGCTTCGTGCCTGCTCGTGGCGCGCGGCGAATACGGCCTCCGCAAGAAGGTCGAGCGGGCCTCCAGCAACAATCGGTTGCGCGAGCTCGCCGCTCTCAGCCGCCACTGCGAGCACGTCGCGGGCCCGGTAGCCGTAGCGACCTGCCAACTGCTGGTAGGCCTCCTCGGGCACGCCCTCGACGCGGGGCAGGTCGCTGGCGGCGATCGCCTGACCAAGTGGGATCTCCTCGGTGCGGCAGGGAGCATCGCGGGCGTCGCGCTCGACGATCCGGTCGACGGCCATCTTCGCCATCCGCCGCCAAGTCGTCAGCTTTCCTCCAGTGATCGTGATCATTCCGCTGCCGGTTTCGTAAAGCTCGGCCCGGCGCGAGATATCGACCGACTTCTTAGGGTCGCCGGTCGAGATCAGCGGCCTCACTCCGGCGAAGGCACCGCTGATGTCGGCCGCCGTGAAGCCGGTTCCGAAGAAGTCGTTGGTGGCGTTGAGCAGGTAGTCGATGTCCGAGTCGGCGGGACTGACGTGGTCGAGATCAACCTCGTCGTAGTTGTTGTCGGTAGTGCCGATCAGCGTCGATCCGAGCCAGGGAAGCGCAAAGATCGAGCGGCCCTCTCCGGCCGGGACGATCACACCGTCGTTCAATGGCAGGTCGTCGCGGTGGAGCGTGATGTGCGTGCCGCGGCTCGGCCGAATCTTCGGCAGCCCGGCCTCGTCGTGGAGTTCATCCGGGCGCAGGCGATCGGCCCACACGCCGGTGGCATTGACGATGTTTGCAGCGCTGAGGACGAATTCACTGCCGCTCTCGACATCGCGGGCGCTGATCCCAACCGCGCGTCCGTTCTTCTCGACCAGCCCTACAGCCTCGATCCGGTTTGCAACGACCGCGCCGAACCGCTCGGCCTCTTCCAGCGCCGTCAGGACCAGTC
>WLNX01000105.1 GCA_009699565.1 Actinomycetota bacterium
GCCGGGCGACGGCCACGAGATCGCCGTTTGAGCCGGCCATCTTGCCGCTCGGCAGGTAGAGGTTGTCTTCAAGCCCAACGCGGATCGAGCCGCCGAGGTCGAGCGCCGCTTCGATCAGCATCCACTGGTCGCGCGAGATCCCAACGACGCCCCAGTGACTTTCGTCCGGCATGTTGTCGACCATCGCCGCCATGTTGCTGCGGCTTGCGGGAATTCCGCCGAGCACGCCCATCACGCAGTCAATGTGAAGTGGCTTATTCAGCAGGCCCATGTCAACGAGCGGATGGAGGCTGCCGATGTGGCCGATGTCGAAGCACTCGTGCTCCGGCTTGATGCCGTTCGCGTTAAGCGCCGTCAGCAGTTCGATGATCTCGTCGAAAGAATTCTCGAAGACCGTCTTGAAGACGAACTCCTTGCGCGACTTTGAATACTTCGCGTAGTTCATCGATCCCATGTTCAGCGCCGCGACCTCCGGCTTCAGCGCCTCGAGGTATGCGATGCGCTTTTCGATCGAGACGCCGACCGTGCCGGTCGAGTAGTTGATGATCACGTCGTCAACGCTTGAACGTATCGAGTCCGTGATTGCGGCGAAGTCGTCGATTTCGTAGGACGGCACGCCCTCGGGGGTGCGGGCGTGGATGTGGATCATCACGCCGCCCTCGTCAACGATTCGCTTCGCTTCGGCGCCGTATTCCTCAGGCGTGTACGGAATCGCCGGGCACTGCTCGCGGTTGGCGATGGCACCGGAGATTGCGCAGGTGATTACAACCGGGTCTTCCTTCGACATCTGCGCCCCTAGCTCTGAGTTGGGAATCCGTAGTCAACGCCCTGCGCCCGCTGAGGCCAGCGTTCGGTTACGACCTTGCCGCGGGTGTAGAAGAGAACGCCCTCGCGGCCGTGGACGTGGAGGTCTCCGAACAGCGAGTCCTTCCAGCCGCCGAACGAGAAGTAGGCCATCGGTACAGGGATCGGAACGTTGACGCCAACCATGCCAGCCTGCACACGGCTGCGGAATTCGCGTGCCGCGCCGCCGTCCGCAGTGAAGATTGCGGCGCCGTTGCCGTAGGGGTTGGCGTTGATCAGATCGAGGCCCTGATCGAAGGAGTCGGCCTTCAGCATCACCAGCAGCGGCCCGAAGACCTCGTCGCGGTACGCGCTCATCTGCGTGGTCACGCCGTCGATCACGCTCGGCCCGATGAAGAAGCCTTCTTCGCAGCCCGGCACAGTCAGCTCGCGCCCGTCAACAACCACCTCGGCGCCTTCGGCGGCGGCGCCGCCAACGTATGAAGCGACTCGCTCGCGCGCCTGCGAAGTGATAACCGGCCCCATCTCAGTGCCGTCGGCATTGCCGGGGCCGACCTTCAGTGCGCGGGCGCGCTCGGCAATCGCGGCGCTGAGCGCGGCCGCCGTCTCCTCGCCGACGCTGACCGCAGCCGAGATCGCCATGCAGCGCTGCCCGGCGCTGCCGAACGCTGCCGAGGCGATTGCGTCGGCGGCAACCTCGATGTTCGCGTCGGGCAAGACCAGCGCGTGGTTCTTCGCGCCGCCCAGTGCTTGGACGCGCTTGCCGTGGGCGGTCGCGGTCTCGTAGATGTGGCGTGCGATCGGCGTTGAACCGACGAACGAGACTGCGTCGATCTCGGGATGGACAAGCAGCGCGTTGACGGCGTCCTTGTCGCCTTGGAGGACGCTGAAGACACCCTCCGGCAGACCGGCCTCGGCCAGCAGCTCGGCCAGCAGCAGCGAGGCGGACGGGTCGCGGTCACTCGGCTTGAGGATGAAGGAGTTGCCGCACGCCAGCGCGATCGGGAACATCCACATCGGCACCATCGTCGGGAAGTTGAACGGAGTAATCCCGGCAACGACGCCCAGCGGCTGGCGGTAGCTTGCCGAATCAACGCGGGTTGAAATCTGCTCGCTTGCCTCGCCCTTCATCAGGTGTGCGATGCCGCAGGCGAACTCAACTACTTCAAGGCCGCGCTGGACCTCGCCGCGGGCGTCGTCAAGCGTCTTGCCGTGCTCGGAGGTGACGATCGCCGCGAGTTCGCCGGCCCGCGCGAACAGCAGCTCGCGGAAGGCGAACATGACGGCGTGGCGCTTGGCCAGGGACGCCGATCCCCAAGCGGGGAAGGCTGCGCGCGCTGCGAGCACGGCGCGGTCCACGTCGGCCTCGTTGGCCAGCGCCACTTTGCGCTGAACGGCGCCGGTCGCCGGATCGAAGACGTCGCCGAAGCGGTCGGCGCTTCCGGGGTCGGGCTTGCCCGCTATCCAATGGCCAACGACGGGAAGGTTTTCGCTTGAAGGAGTCATCGCTTAGACCGGAACCACGCCTTGGCGCTTCCAAGGCCGCTCGACACGCTTCGTTGAAGCCATCTCGAAGCCGCGACAGACGACTTCGCGAGTCTGACGGGGGTCGATCACGTCGTCGATCATCCCGCTCTTGGCGGCGATGTATACGTCGATCAGACTCTGGTAGCCGGCGATCAGCTCCTTCTTCTTGGCCTCCGGATCGTCGGCCTCCTCGACCTGGCGGCGCATCACGATCTCAACCGCGCCCTCAGCACCCATGACGCTGATCTCGGCGCTCGGCCAAGCGACGATCAGGTCGGGTTCAAAGGCGCTGCCGTTCATTACGAAGTAGCCCGCGCCGTAGGCCTTGCGGATGATCACAGTGATCTTCGGCACGGTGGCGTTGGAGACGGCATAAAGCATCTTTGCACCGTGGCGGATGATGCCGGCGGCTTCAACCTTCGTCCCGACCATAAAGCCCGGCACGTCCATCAGGAAGAGCAGCGGGATCCCGAAGGCGTTGCAGAGGTTTACGAAGCGCGCAGCCTTGTCGGCTGAGTCGTTGTCGAGGATGCCGCCGAGCTGACGCGGCTGGTTGGCAACTATCCCCACCGGCCGGCCGCCAAAGCGCGCGAAGCAGGTGATAATCGTCTTCGCGAACTGGGGCTTCATGTCGAACCATTCCCCGTCGTCAACAATCTGGCCGATGACGTTGTACATGTCGTGCGGCTTGCGGTTCGATTCCGGCAGCGCGTCGAGCAGGGATTCCTCGGCACGCGCGATCGGGTCGCTGCACTCTGCGACCGGCGGGGCCTCTTCGCAGTTCGACGGCATGAACGAGAGGTACTGCTTGATTACCTCAATGCACTCCTCGTCGGAATCAACCTCAAGGTCCCCCACGCCGGACTTGCGGCAGTGGATCCGCGATCCGCCTAGCTCCTCCTGAGTTACATCCTCGCCGACTGCAGCGCGCACAAGGTGCGGCCCGGCCAACGCCATTGAGCCGCGTCCCTTGACCATCGGAACAAAGTCGGCGAGCGCCGGGATGTAGGCCGTGCCGGCCGAGCACGGGCCCATCAGGGCCGCGATCTGCGGAATAACACCGCTCATCACGACTTCCTCGCGAAAGAGTGCGCCGGAAGATGCGAAGAGCGACCCGACCGCTTCCTGAATCCGCGCGCCGGCCGAATCGAGCAGCCAGACGAAAGGGATCCGCTTTGTAAGGGCGAGGGCGCGCAGGCGGCCGACCTTGGTCTCGCCGGTCATCCCCATCGATCCTGCCATCACCGTGAAGTCGTAGGCGCAGACGGCGACCATCCGCCCGTCAACCTTGCCGTAGCCGCAGATCACTCCGTCGGCCGGGGCATCCTTGGCCTCCAACCCGCGGACCGAGTGATGGATGCCGCCGTGGATGCCAAGCTCAACGAAGGTCCCCTCGTCAATCAGCAGAGCAATCCGTTCGCGGGCGGTCAGCTTCTCGGCTTCGTGCTGGCGGTCGATCTTCTCCTGACCTCCTCCGAGCATCGCGGCCTCGCGGCGCGCGGCGAGGTCCTCGGCCAGCGGTCGCAGAATCCCAGGGTTGGCCTCGGCGTCGGTGGTCGTCATCAGTCAGACGGTACTACGGCGCCGTGCGCCGCTCACCGCCCCTTCCACTGCGGCTCGCGCTTTTCAAAGAAGGCGCTGACGCCCTCGCGAACATCCTCGGTTGCGAGCGCCTCGCCAAGCTGACCGCGCAGGAAGTCGAGCGCCTCAACTAGGTCCATGTCCTGTTGCTTCCAGATCGCGTCCTTGCCCATCCGCATCAGCAGCGGCGACTTCGAGGCCAGTTTGGTCGCCCACTCGGCAACCGCTCCGTCAAACTGGTCGATCGGCACGACCTTGTTGACGATTCCGATCCGCTCCGCCTCGGCGGCGTCGATCCGCTCGCTCAGCAGCAGCATCTCTGTCGTCTTCTTGCGCGGCACGTTGCGGTAGATCAGCGCCATGATCATGAAAGGGAAGACGCCGACGTTCAACTCCGGCGTACCAAAGGTCGCCTTGTCGCTGGCGACGACGAGGTCGCAGGCCAAGGCGATGCCAAGGGCGCCGGCCAGCACATGGCCGCGGGCGGCACAGATAGTCGGCTTGCCGAGCGTTCCGATCAGTTCAAAGAGGGCCGGGAAGCGGGCGAGGCGCTCATAGCGCTGCTCCGCCGTGAGCTCCTCGGCGAAGCCGCCGAGGTCGCCTCCTGCCGAGAAAACAGTCTCGTGCGTGCTGGCGAGAACGACGCAGCCAACCTCGTCGTCGTCGCGGGCGCGCTCGAACGCTGCGATCAGCGCATCGAGCAACGAGTCGGAGAGCGCGTTGCGCGAATCGGGCTGATTAAGCGCAATCGTCGCGACCTTCTCCTCGGCGGTGTAAAGAACGATCTCGTCGGACATGGCTGTAAGGCTACGCCGCATCGTTGGCGGCTGCCCGCTCGCCGCTCTGCGGTACCGTTAGACACCCCGTCAAAGAAGGAGCACCAGATGGCCGCCACTTCCGCAGTTCTCAAGCCTGATTTCGACCAGAAGCGCTCTCACTTCATCTTCAACGATGAACACGAGCAACTGCGCGAGTCGATCCGCAACTACGCGAAGAAGGAACTGGCACCGCACGCCGACGAGTGGGAAGTAACGACCTTCCCCGACTCCGTCTTCGCGCGAATGGGCGAGCTTGGCTTCCTTGGCCTCGACAAGCCGGAGGAGTACGGCGGGCAGGGAGGCGACTACTACACCTCGCTGGTGCTGGCCGAAGAGATCACGCATGCGGAATCGGGCGGGCTGGCGATGGGGGTCGCCGTTCACACCGACATGGCGATGCCTCCGATCCTCGCTTTCGGCACCGAAGAGCAGAAGCAGGAGTGGGTAGTGCCAGCGATCAAGGGCGAGAAGATTCTCTGCCTCGGCATCACCGAGCCTGACGCAGGCTCCGACGTCTCTGCGATCAAGACGCGTGCGGTCAAGGACGGCGACGAATACGTGATCAACGGCTCAAAGACCTACATCACCAACGGCCACCGCGCCGACGTGATCGTGCTGGTGACGAAGACCGACACCGAAGCCGGCTACGACGGCTTCACCCTCTTCCTCGTCCCGATGGACTCGCCCGGCGTAATCCGCGAGAAGAAGCTGGAGAAGCTCGGAATGCACGCCAGCGATACGGCGCTGCTGGCCTTCCAAGATGTTCGCGTCCCTGAAACCGCCGTCCTCGGCCAAGTCGGCAAGGGCTTCTACCACATCATGTGGGAGCTCCAAGGTGAGCGGCTGATCGGCGCAGCGGGCTGCGTGGCAGGCGCGCAGCACTGCATGGACAAGACGCTGCAGTACGCGCTGGAGCGCCAGGCCTTCGGCCGCAAGATCGGCAACTTCCAAGCAATCCGCCACAAGTTCGCAGCGATGGCGACGAAGCTGGAAGCTGCCCGCCAGCTCACCTACATGACCGCTTGGCGCTTCCAGAACGGCGAGTACCCGGTGCGCGAGATCTCGATGGCAAAGCTCTTCTCGGCGCAGGTCGCCTGCGAAGTCGCCGACGAGTGCATCCAGATTCACGGCGGCGCCGGCTACATGAAGGAGTACGGCATCGAGCGCGTCTGGCGCGACATGCGGCTCAACCGAATTGGCGCCGGCACCGATGAAGTGATGCTCGACGTAATCGGTCGCTCCTACGGCCTCTAGGACGCAGATGGGCGCCAAGGGGCTGCCGCAGGAACCGGCCGCAAGGCGGACGATGCCGCCGTTTGGCGAGGAGCACGACGAGCTGCGCGACTCGCTGCGGCGCTTCGTCGCGGCTGAGCTGGCACCGCACGCAGATGAGTGGGAGCGCGAGCGCTGGTTCCCGAACGAGCTCTTCCCGCGAATGGGTGAGCTCGGCTTCTTTGGACTCGGCAAACCGACGGAGATCGGCGGCCAAGGCGGCGACGTGCTGCACGAGGCGGTACTGGCCGAGGAGCTGGCGGCTTGCGGCTCGGCCGGCGTAGCCGCCGGGCTGGGCGCGCACGTTGCGATCGCCACTCCCCCGGTTTGGAAGTTCGGCACCGACGACCAGCAC
>WLNX01000106.1 GCA_009699565.1 Actinomycetota bacterium
CCAGATCCCACGCCATGATCGCGGCGCCGCCGCGGTAGAAGGTCCCCGGCGAGACGAGCATCCGCCCGTAGCGGATCGGCACCAGATCGGGCACGCGCTGCGCTGCCTGCGCCTCGAGCACGGCAACAGGGTCGGGACGGTCGGCAGGGGCAGCCCAGTTGGCGTGCGCCGAGCGCGGGATCGCCTTGCGAAGCGCCTTGCCGGCCGCCATTTTTTGAGCGGTGCGGGGCTGCTCCCCATCAAATTCGTGATCTACGTTGTCGGCCATCTCAACATCCTTCCACAGTCTCGGTGACGGCGGCGCCAAATCTAGCCGCCGAAGCGGAACCGGACTAGCGCAGCGACGGCTGAGAAGCCGTCGCGCCATGTGATCTTCTTTCCTTCGTCATAGGTGCGACCGTAGTAGGAGATCGCGACCTCGAAGAGCCGGATGTTCTCATGGCGCAGAACCTTTGCCGTGACCTCGGGCTCAAACGCAAAATCGTCCGATACCAGCTTGATCGAGCGGATCAGCTCGCCGTTGAAGGCCTTGTAGCCAACCTCCATGTCGCTGATCGTGGTGTTGTAGAGAATGTTGGTCAGCAGCGAGAGGAACTTGTTGCCGGCGTAATGCCAGAAGAGGTGCGCGCGCTGCATCTCACCGCCGCGGAAGCGGGTGCCGTAAACCACGTCGGCAACCCCGCCGAAGAGGGGCTCAAGCAGCTTCGGAATGTCGGCCGGGTCGTACTCAAGGTCTGCGTCCTGGATCATCACGATCTCGCCCTGCGAAGCGTTGATGCCGGTGCGAACAGCGGCGCCCTTGCCCTGGTTGCGCTCGTGGACGATCAGGCGAAGCCCTGGAATCTCAGTCTCCAGCCCGCGGACGACCGGCACAGTCTCGTCAACCGAGCCGTCGTCAACGACGAGAATCTCGGCGTCCAGCTGAAGTTCGGCAAGACGGCGAAGGACCTGCTCAATTGTCGCGGCCTCGTTGTAGGCCGGGACGATCACGGTGACTCGCATTAGATCCTTTGCTGAACTGGTCGCTGACGGTTGGCTTGAGCAGGACAAGCCAACGAACCGCCAGCTTCC
Source organism: Actinomycetota bacterium (assembly GCA_009699565.1). GTDB lineage: Bacteria > Actinomycetota > Thermoleophilia > Solirubrobacterales > Solirubrobacteraceae > F1-60-MAGs163. The sequence continues at coordinate 1,072 of WLNX01000106.1, forward strand.
CTAAATAGCGGGGGCGGGATTCGAACCCGCGACCTTCGGGTTATGAGCCCGACGAGCTACCAGACTGCTCCACCCCGCGACGTGATGCGTAGGCTAGCAGCGCACGGCGCTACGGGCAGGCGCTGAAATCAGACGACCGCGACGCGAACGACCGTGGTCATCGACTGGTAGTAGATGTCGCGGCCAAAGCCGGGGGCCGGAAACAGGTAGCCCTGACAAGGGGACGGCACGTCGACTCGCGCCTTGTCGGCGCCGGTATCGAGGTCGACGATGACGAGCTGATCGTTGCCGAGAGCGAGTCCGCTGCGGCGCACCAGAGCGAACTGGCCGAGAATCTGTAGCGCCGGGCGCATCAACCTGCGCAGCAGCGGACGGCGCAGGAATGCCGGCTGCTTCCAGTCCTGCACAACGAGCTCGCGCGTGTCCGGGTAGAGGATCAGGTGACCGGCATGGGCGAAGCCGTCGCGGCGCCAAAGGTCCTCCATCTTGTCGCCAACGAGCCGCCAGGCGCGGAGCACGGCGTTGCCTGCGTCGTAGGCGACAACGACTCCGCCGGCCGGATCCCACGCCGGCGGGTTCGACTCGGTGCCAAACGGGAGGCCGCTGATTTCAACCGAGTCGACCTTCGAAGCATCGTCGCGCCGCGCCCACCAGAGCCGAACGGGGTCGGGGGCGGTGCCGCAGTCCAGCATCGTCGAGTCGGTGTCGTTCTGCCCATTGTCCATCCAGAGAACGTGCTCGGGGGTGATGACTGGATCCCAGCCGTAGCTGCGGCCCGGTGCGGGGCCGTAGCTCGGCTGCCAATCATCTTCGATGACAATCCGGCCCTCGTCGCGGTCAAGGTGCAGCCGGAAGACCCTTGTCGTGCCGATCACGACGACGTTCTCACCGTCACTGCAGAGACGACCGATCGAGGGCTCGGGCAAAGTGACCGGCTCGGCGGCCGGTAGAAGCGTTTCCGGGTCAAGGATCGAGACGGTCGAAGGGACAAGGCCGAACGGCGCGTCGCAGTCCTTCGTCACAAGCTCGCCGCCGTCGAGGATCACGAACGAATTGTGCGGGCGGGCAACCGGCAGCTTGTGCGAAGCGAGCACTTCCAGCCCGGCTGTCAATCGGTGCGCCCAGCCGCCGAAGACCATGTAGATGTCGCCGTTGGCGTGGACGGCGATCCCGCCCGGCCAGTATGGCCCGCCGGGCAGCTTCGGGCTTGAGGCCGTCACTTCAAGCGTCAGCGGGTCAAGCTTCTCAACCCACCCGCGCACGGGGGCCGACTGCGGACCTCCGGTCCAAGACATCTCGTGGCGCAGCGCGTAGAGCTCGCCGGCGTTGCGCCGGATCACCATGTCCGTTGCGAATGCATCCTTGACCGCCGCAACCTCAAGCCGCTCGCCTGCCTGGATCGCCGGTCCGGCCTGACCGGCTGCGCAGCACCAGCGCTGCGATCCGCCGTCCTCGCTGCTCCAAGGCGTTGGCCAATACTGACCGACGCTGTCAACGGGAATCTGAGCTTGACTAGTCATCAGCCAGCGAGGCTATTGGAGCCTGCTGGCGGAGTGCATCGCGGTCAGCCGACCTTCTCAACCGCCGGCGGCTTCCAAGTTCCCTTGAGGATCGACTTCGATGGCAGGTAGAGGCGCAGGTTGAGGCGGAAGCCGGCCGGCGGTGAGGGCAGCCAGTTGACGCCCTTCTCCGTCGGCTTCTGCTGCTGCACCACGATCACAACCGAGCCGTCCTTGCGCGTGATCATGCCCGGGTGGTCGGGCCCGATTGCATAGACGTTTGCGGCGTTTGGAACCAGGTACCCGTCGGAGTCGTACATCGTCAGCGACCAGAAGCCCCGAACAGGCGGCAGCTTGCCGCGCTTGAAGACCATTCGGTAGCTGTTGGCGCCGTTGAGCATGACTCCGGCCGAGTCGGTAAGAGCGATCGGGTACGTGGACTCGATCACCGTGTTGATGCCGATCCCAAGCAGCGCGGCACGCGCCCGCAGGACGTAGTTGGTTCCGAAAGCCCCAACCTCGGGGGCCGGGTTGTACCAGCCGCCGTTTGCCCGGGCCTGAGCCAGCACCGGGAGCTTCGACTGGCCCGGGAGCGCTGCGGCAGCGGCGTCAACGCCTTGCGCGAGCCCCTCAAGGACTGGGCCGGGAAGTCCTGCTGTGCTTGGCCTCAGGCCGGCGCCGATACCGAAGTGGGCAAGCCGCGCGACGATGTCCGCATCGCGCGCTGGTGGCGGATCGGCCGCCATGGCGGCGCTCAGCTTGTCAAGAAATGCGAGTCCCGTTGGCTCGACCGTCTTCGCCCGGCCTGGGGTCAGACTGCGCGGCTTGGGAAGGGGCTTGCGTGCAACCAGGTCGGCAAGCGTGCCGAGCCGGTACTGCGCCATCAGCTTCTTCGCCTTCGCCTCGTCCCTCTTGCCACTAACCAGAGTCCGACCGATGACCCAAAGGCGACGCGCCGATGACTTGAAGACCTTGACGCCCTTGGGCAGCGGCTTCTTCGCCTTTGCGCCGCTCCATTGCAGCGCCCAAGTCCCGCCGGCCGAGCCGTTGAGGCGTCGGCCTATGTATCCGACGACGTTGGTGTAGGGCTCAACGAACTCAAAAGTCCAGTAACGGCCGTGCATCTTCGGAACCTTCAGCACAACCGGCCCGTCCCCAAGATCAATCTGCGCGAGCGAGTAGAGCGTGTCGGTGTTCGGTGCGACGACGCCCTGCGCCGATGGCCCCGCGAGCTCCTGAGCGTTTGAGAGCACGTTCAATGGCGCGTGCTCGAGATCTGCTTCGCGAATCAGGTTGAACTCATTGATCGGGAAGCCATAGGTGTAGGCCTCTTTGCCCATTGCAACGCCCTCGGCGCGCTGCTCTGCTTCCGTTGTCGGGAAATACCAGTCGGCGCTGGCCGGCGCGGCACACGCGAGCATTACTACAGCAGTGAATCCCAACAGAACTGATCTCTTTATCTCCATAGCGGGAAGATTACAGACCACGCCGTGGAGCCGTCGCGGTTGCCTTCTTGGCGACGGCAGGTATCGTGGCGCGCGATGGCCAAGATCTTTGTAGCCCGAAGCCTTCCCGGCGACGCAATCGGCCGACTTCGCGACGCCGGCCACACGGTTGTCGTCCATCCCGGGAAGCTGCCTCCTACGCGCGAGGAGATGCTTGACGGGGTGGCCGACGCTGAAGGGCTGCTCTCGCTGCTGACCGACCGCGTTGACGGCGAGCTGCTCGACAGCGCGCCGCAGTTGCGCGCGGTCGCCAACTTCGCTGTCGGCTGCGACAACATCGATCTGGCCGCTGCGGCCGAGCGCGGGATACCAGTCGGGGTCGCCGCCCACGTACTCACCGACGCAACCGCCGACCTGACGATGGCACTGCTGCTGGCGGCAGCCCGAAACCTTCCCGAAGGCGAGCGCGACGCGCGCGAGGGCCGCTGGGAGACCTGGGAGCCGGAGGGCTGGCTGGGACGCGAACTTCGCGGCGCAAAGCTGCTGATCGTGGGGCGCGGCCGGATCGGGCAAGCCGTCGCCGCCCGGGCCGAGCCGTTCGGAATGCAGATCAGCTTCGCGAGCCGCGGCGACGACCTGCACGCTGCGCTTGCGCAGGCCGACATTGTCAGCCTCCACTGCCCCCTCAACGAGCAGACGCGCCACCTGATTGACGCCTCGGCGCTCGAAGCTATGAAACCGACCGCGCTGCTGATCAACACAACCCGCGGCGGCGTCGTCGACCAGGAGGCGCTGATCGCAGCACTGCACGCCGGGACGATCGGATCGGCTGCACTGGACGTAACCGACCCCGAGCCGCCGCCGGCCGACGACCCGATCTACGACGCGCCGCACTGCCTGATCGTCCCGCACATCGGTTCTGCGACGGCGACGACGCGCGCCGCGATGGCCAACTGCGCCGCCGACAATCTGCTCGCGGCGCTTGCCGGCGAAGCGATGCCGACGCCGGCACCGCCGCCGCCATCGGCGTAACCTCGCTGAGGTGAGAATCGCAGTCATCGACATCGGGACCAACTCGACGCGCCTGCTGCTGGCCGACGTTGCCGCTGACGGCTCAATCACCGAGCTGGCAAGGCGCAGCGAGGTGACGCGCCTTGGAGTGGGAGTTGACTCCACGGGAGTCCTCTCCGACGAGGCGATGGAGCGGGTCTTCGCAACTCTTGCGGACTACTCGGCGATGATCGACGAGCTCGGCGGCGCCGACCAGCGCCGCGCCGTGCTCACCAGCGCCACGCGCGACGCAGCCAACGGGGCGCAGTTCACAGCCGAGGTGGCGGAGCGCTTCAGCCTTGACGCAAGTGCGATCCCGGGAGAGCGCGAGGCGCAGCTCTCGTTCCTGGGCGCGACCAGCGGGCGCGACCCTGGGGATGGCGACCGGATTGTCGTAGTCGACATCGGCGGCGGGTCAACCGAGCTGATCATCGGTCACGGCAGAGCGGTCGGCTTCCACGTGTCGACCCAGCTCGGGGTCGTGCGCCAGAGCGAGCGGCACATCGCCCACGATCCGCCGACCGACGCCGAGATCAGCGAGCTTCGCGGCGAGATCGACGAGGTCTTGTCGGAGGCCGTCCCGCAGAGCGAGCGCGAGCACGTCAAGACGCTGGTGGCCGTCGCCGGCACCGCGACTTCAATGGCGGCAATTGATCTCGAACTTGAGCCATACGACCCGCTGGCTGTCCATGGACACCGGGTGAGCCTGGAGCGCTGCCGCGAGATCGCCGACCGCATGGCCTCGCTCCCGGAGGCCGAGCGGCGCGAAGTCGCCGGGCTCCACCCGGACCGGGCGCCGACGATCCTCGCGGGGACTCAAATCCTCGTTCGGGTGATGGAAGCATTCGGGCTCGACGAAGTCGAGGTCTCCGAGCACGACATCCTTTACGGCGTCGCGCTCGACGCCGCGCTTGGCTCGCAGTAGCGACTCAGGCGAGGTTGGACTTGCGCGGGTAGATCACGTCGGGGTCCTGAAGCACGTTTACGAGCGAAGGCAGGCCCGACTCGAAGGCGCGCTCCAGCGCCGGCCGCAGGTCGGCTGGCTTCTCAACAAGCTCGCCGTAGCCGCCGAGAGTCGTGACGATCTCGTCATAACGGGTTCCGGGCCGCAGCTCGGCTGCGACCGAGTAGCCGTAGAGGAACTCCATCGGGTGCTTCTCGAGAGCCCAGATGCCGTTGTTGCCCATCACTCCAACGACGTTGACGCCGTGGCGGGCGAGCGTGTCGAACTCCATGCCGCCAAAGCCGAATGCG
>WLNX01000107.1 GCA_009699565.1 Actinomycetota bacterium
AGAGGACCGAGCAGACCGTGAGACCGTTCATTCGGACGGTCGCGGCGACGTCCTCGGGGAGCGGACCGGAGTTGCCGATGCAGGTGGTGCAGCCGTAGCCGACGAGGTTGAAGCCGAGCGCGTCTAGGTCCTCTTGGAGGCCGGCGCGATCGAGGTAGTCGGTAACGACCTTCGATCCGGGGGCCAGCGACGTCTTGACCCAAGGCTTGACGGCGAGGCCACGGGCCCGAGCCTTGCTCGCCAACAGACCGGCGGCGATCATCACAGAAGGATTGGAGGTGTTGGTGCAGCTCGTGATTGCGGCGATCACCACGGCACCGTTCTCAATCGCGACATCCTCGGCCGGGACGATCTCGCTCTCGAAGCTCGGTAGCTCCGCCCGGTAGCGGGCTTTGGCGTCGGTCAGCGGCACGCGGTCCTGCGGGCGGCGCGGGCCGGCGATTGACGGAACCACGTTCGACAGGTCGATCGAGAGCGTCTCCGAGAAGACCGGCTCGGCCGACTCGGCGTCATGCCACATCCCCTGCTCGCGTGCATAGGCCTCGACAATCTCAACCTGATCGTCAGGGCGGCCCGTGAAGCGCAGGTAACGGATCGTCTCGGCGTCGATCGGGAAGATCGCGCAGGTGGAACCAAACTCGGGGCTCATGTTGCCGATCGTCGCCCGGTCGGCCAGCGGGAGCTGCGAGATGCCCGGGCCGTAGAACTCGACGAACTGGCCCACCACGCCGCGTTCGCGCAGCAGCTCGGTCACGGTCAGGACGAGATCGGTCGCAGTCGCGCCCTCGGGAAGCGCGCCGTCAAGCCTGACTCCAAGCACGCGGGGAATCAGCATCGAGACAGGCTGCCCAAGCATCGCCGCTTCGGCCTCGATTCCGCCCACGCCCCAGCCGAGCACGCCGAGCCCGTTGATCATCGTCGTGTGGCTGTCGGTCCCGACGAGCGTGTCGGGGTAGGCCTGACCGCGCTTGTCGTCAACAAAGACGCCGCGGGCTAGGTATTCAAGGTTGACCTGGTGGACGATTCCGGTATCGGGCGGGACGACGCGGAACTGCTCAAACGCTTGCTGCCCCCAGCGCAGGAACTTGTAGCGCTCGCCGTTGCGCTCGAACTCGCGCTGCGCGTTGATCGCGAACGAGTCGGCTTCGCCGAAGGAATCAACCTGAACCGAGTGGTCGATCACAAGCTCGGCCGGGACCAGCGGCTCAATTGCGGCCGTGTCGCCGCCAAGCTCGATCACGGCGTCGCGCATCGCGGCAAGGTCGACGACCGAGGGGACTCCGGTGAAATCCTGCATCAGCACTCGGGCGGGACTGAAGGCGATCTCCACGCTCGGCTCGGCCGCGGCGTCCCAGCCGGCGAGGGCCTCTATGTCGGTGGCGCTAACGTCGCCTTCGCCCTCGTTGCGCAGCAGGTTTTCCAGCAGGACCTTCAGCGAGAAGGGCAGGTGCGCGGTGTCGAACATGTCGGAGAGCGCGTCGATACGGAAGATCTCAAGTTCGCGGCCCCCGGCGTTAAGTGTTGACTTCGCGCCGAAGCTGTCAGCCGCCATTCGTTGCCTCCGTCGAGTTGCTTGAGCTGCTTGCGAATAGTCGCCAAAGAGTGACGATCGCCAGCAAAGTCAGGATCACGGCGCTGGCGACGCACCACTGGCAGATCGCCTTGATCGTGAACAGCTCCTGATAGGTCAGGTAGGCGCTATAGAGAAAACCGATCAAGCTGAGCGCCGCGCTCACGAAGATCTGTGCGTCTCCGCGCAGGGCAAGCAGCGAGGCGACGATCGCGATGTAGCCGAAAAGCCCCATCAGCGCCACCGGCACGCCGTAGACGTCGGACCACTCGCTCGTCTGCACGACCTCGCAGCCGCCGGTGCTGCAGGCCGGCTCGATCCCCGCGTAGTGGACGTAGGTCAGATAGGCGGCAACCGCCACGCCAATCAGCGCCAGAGCCAGAGCCGTTCGGTAGAGGCGTCGGTCGAGCACTCGCTGTTACTTGAGCAGCGCGTCGAACGCGGACTTGAAGGCGTCGGCGTTGCTGATCTCAACTTCGAGCTTGGTGTAGGGGCCACCGGTGGGGCCAACGACGAACGACGGCGTCGAGGCGATCCCGTACTTCTCCGCGCTGGCGGTAGCGTCGGCGATTGGCACGGCGGCGGCGGGCGTGGTGCGGAAGGCATTGGCCTTTGAGGCGTTTACTCCCGCGCCGGCGTAGAGCCTGTTGATGAACGCGTCCGTGACGTAGCCGCTGCGCTCGGTGCCCTGGTTGAAGTAGAAGAGATGGGTGAAATTCCACTCAAGGTTCTGCTGCCCGGCGGCGGTGCCGGCGCGGGCGGCGGTCTCCGAATCGGGGCCGATGAACGTGAGCGGGTTGAACTCCATCCGCACCTTTCCGGTACGCACGTATTCATTGACCAGAATCGGCATCGTCGAGAGCGCGTAGTCGCGGCAGAACGGGCACTGATAGTCGGCGTATTCGATCATCGTGACCGGCGCCGTCTTCTTGCCGAGAGTGTTGCCCTTCTGCGGGATGCCGTCGAGCATCGCGGCGGTCTCCTTGACGCCCTTGAGCGGCGCGTTGGAATCGGTCGCGGCCGTATTGGTCGTATCGCCGGAGCTGAGAACGATCAGGATCGCGGCGACGACAACGACGACGGCGATGAGGCCAGCAATCATCACGTTGCGGCGCTTGTTTGGTTGCGGGGGGCTGTATCCGGTGCTCATTCCCTCATTCTCGCAGGTTCAGTGAAAGTGGTGCGATGATCGCGTCGAAGCGCATCATGCGTAACGAATTCAGGCCGCAAATGGAGAATGTCTGGGATTACCCCCGCCCACCGCGAGTGGAACCGTCGAAGCGCCGCGCCAAGGTCGAACTGGGCGGCCAGACCATCGCCGACAGCGACCGTGCCCTTCGTGTTCTGGAGACGAGCCACCCTCCCGTGATCTACATCCCGGCCGAGGACTTTGCCGACGGGTCCCTCTCCCCCTCCAACGCCGGCCGAAGCTTCTGCGAATTCAAAGGCTTCGCGGAGTATCTCGACATAACAGGCGCAGACACGACAGCCCTCGCTGCGGGCTGGACCTACCCGGCTCCAACCAAGGGCTTCGAGGCGCTCGCAGGCCATGTTGCGGTCTACCCCGAAAAGATGGGCCGCTGCCTGCTGGACGACGAAGTGGTGCGCGCTCAGGAGGGAGATTTCTACGGCGGGTGGGTCACCGATGACATCGCCGGGCCGCTCAAGGGGGGTCCGGGGACGCGCGGCTGGTAACGCTGCTGGATAGTCTCTGCGCAACGCAAGTCCAAAGCAGAGGAGCAGATCCCGTGGCAAAGAAGAAGCAGCAGCAGCAGCAACTGAGCGTCAATCCGGTCTTCGCAAGGCCGGGAGACTCCGACGACTTCTCGAAGTACAAGATTCCGCCGGATCCGATGCTCCCTGCTGCCGCCTACCAAATCGTCCACGACGAGGCGATGCTCGACGGCAACGCACGCCTGAACCTCGCAACCTTCGTCAGCACGATGATGGACGACGAGGCAAGAAGGCTCTACGCCGAGGCATTCGACAAGAACATGATCGACAAGGACGAGTACCCGGCAACCGCGGAGATCGAAGACCGCTGCTGGAAGATGGTCGCCGACCTGTGGAACGCGCCCGACCCGGAGAACACGATCGGCACCTCCGCGATCGGCTCGTCAGAAGCCTGCATGCTCGGCGGACTGGCGCTGAAGCGCCGCTGGCAGATCGCACGCCGCGCCGAGGGCAAGTCAACCGAGAAGCCGAACATCATCATGAGCAGCGCCGTCCAGGTGGTCTGGGAGAAGTTCGCCAACTACTGGGACGTCGAGCCACGCTACGTGCCGATTTCGCTCGACCACAAGACGCTCGACGGCCATCAGCTTGAGAAGTACGTCGACGAGAACACGATCGGGCTTGTCGCAATCATGGGCGTCACGTACACGGGGATGTACGAACCGGTCAAGGAGATTGCCGCCGCCCTCGACAAGATCGAGAAGAAGACCGGATTCAACGTGCCGATCCACGTTGACGCGGCTTCGGGCGGCTTCATTGCGCCGTTCCTTCAGCCCGAGCTGGAGTGGGACTTCCGCGTCAAGCGCGTCCATTCGATCAACACCAGCGGCCACAAGTACGGCCTCGTCTACCCCGGCCTCGGCTGGGTTGTGTGGCGAAAGGCGGAGTACCTGCCCGAGGACCTGATCTTCAAGGTCACCTACCTCGGAGGCGAGATGCCGACGCTGGCAATCAACTTCTCGCGCCCGGGCGCGCAGGTGCTGCTGCAGTACTACGCCTTCATGCGGCTCGGTTTCGAGGGCTACCGCGAGGTTCAAGCGCGCTGCCGCGACGTCGCCCGCCATCTGGCCAAGAAGATCGGCGAGATGGGACCGTTTGAGATGTGGAACGACGGCTCCGACATCCCAGTCTTTGCCTGGTACTTGAAGAAGGACGCAAGTCCCAACTGGGACCTGCACGACCTGTCAAACCTGCTGCGCCAGAAGGGCTGGCAGGTTCCTTCCTACCCGATGCCCGACGACATCCCGGACCTCACCGTCCAGCGAATCGTCGTCCGCTCCGGACTCTCGTTCGACCTTGCCGACAGCCTGCTCAAGGACATGCAGGTCGCCGTCGACTACCTGCAGGCGCTCGATGGGCCGCTTCCGCGCGAAGGCCGCGCAACGCAGGCGTTCGCTCACTAGCCGAGCCGACAACAACGAACCGCCTGCCTCCGCGGGCTAGGACTGGGCCCGCGGAGTAAGCCAGCGGCGCGAGAACGGGTCGGCGAAGCGGGTCGCCACCGAGCCGATCAAAGCGAGCACCAGCACGTATCCGGCCGTGATCGGCCCGATCCGCGCGTCTACTCCGGCGGCGACGGCCAGAGAGGCGATCACGATCGCAAACTCGCCGCGAGGGATCAGCACCGTCGCTGCCCGCAGCTTGGCTGATGGCCGGCCGCCCGCGCGGCCCGCCACGTACCAGCCGGTCGCCATCTTGCCGGCGATACCGGCCGCGCAGAGGAGGGCGACCCAGCCGGCTTCGGGGAGCAGCCCGCTCAGCTCGATCTGCAAGCCGAAGAAGACAAAGAAGGCGGCGGCGAAGAGATCGCGCAGTGGCGCCAGCGTGCTGCGCGTGCGGTCCGCCAAGCGACCGGACACGACGATGCCGACTAGGAAGGCGCCGACCGCCGCCGACACCTGAACCAGTTCGGCCATTCCGGCGACCAGCAGCGTCACGCCGAGCATCATCAGCACCAGCGACTCCCCGCTGGCCGAACCGAAAGCGCGCTCGGCGTGCGAGGCGCCACGAACGGCAAAGACGAGGACCAGTGCGACAACTGCCAAAGCGACTGCCATCGAGCCGAGCGCAGCGGCGAGCGCACCGCCGGCCAGCAGCACGGTCAGCAGCGGAAGGTAGGCAGCCATCGCGACGTCCTCGATCACAAGGATTGAAAGCACGCCTTGCGTTTCGCGGTTGCCGATCCTTCCAAGGTCTTCGATCGTGCGTGCGACGATTCCCGACGAAGAGGCCCACGCGATCCCGACCAGCGCAAAGATCGCAACTGCGTCGAGGCCCATCAAGAGGCCGATAGCGATGGCGGGAATCACGTTGAGTACTCCGTCAACCACTCCCGCGCCGGCCTGGTGACGGAGCGTGCCGAGTAGCTCCTTGCCGGTGTATTCGAGGCCGATGAAGAAAAGCAGCAGCACGACGCCGATCGCAGCCCCTACGTCGATCACCTGAGATTGGACGTTGATCGGGCTCAGCCCAAGCAGCACGCCGACCGCGAGGTAGAAGGCGACCGGACTGGTCCGCAGTCGCTTGGCGAGCTTTGAGAGCAGCCCGAGCAGCAGCAGCAGGCCGCCGATCTCCAGCAGCACAACCGCAATATCGGTGCCCGGAGCGGCGGCGGCCAGCGCCACCGGCCTATCGACCCTCGAAGAGTGCTTCTGCTTGGCGCACGCCGTCAAGCGTGCCGACGACGATCACCGTGTCGCCCGCCTCAAACGCCTGGTCCGGAGTCGGCGCGGGGATTGCCTCGCTGCCGCGCAGCAGCGCGATGATCGACACGCCGGTCCGCGTCCGCAGCTGAGAGTCGGCGATCGTCCGACCGGCAAACTGCGTACCGGGGGCGATGTCAACCCATTCGATTACGAGCCCGCCGACGGCCTCGCGAACGGCTCCGAGGCT
>WLNX01000108.1 GCA_009699565.1 Actinomycetota bacterium
CATCCGCTCTGCTCTTTCCAAATCTGGAACGAGCCGTCTCTCAAGCGCTACTTCCCGGTGCGGTCCTTTGCTCCCAGCTACGTCAAGCTCTTGCGGGCCGCCTACAAAGCGGTAAAGGCGGCTGATCCGAAGTCGCGAGTGATCACTGCTGGGCTGCCGAACTACTCGTGGAGCGATCTCGAGAAGCTCTTCAAGGCCGGGATGAAGGGAGACGGTTATTTCGATGCCGTCGCGGTCCATCCGTTCACCGGCAAGCCGTCTGGAAGCGTCAAGATCCTCGAGAACGTTAGGGCCGTGATGAACCGCCACGGGGCGTCCCGCAAAGCGATCTGGGTGAGCGAGATCTCATGGCCCTCGGCCAAGGGGCACGTGAAGAACGGTGCCGGTTGGATCACTACACGCTCTGGCGAGGCAACCCGAGTCACTCAGGCCTATCGGGCGCTCGCCGCCAGCTCTCGGCGGCTCAGACTCGAAAAGGTCTTCTGGTACACGTGGGTGACAACCGATCGCAACTCACCCAACGCCTTCGATTACGCTGGCCTGCGCAGCGTCCACAGCGACGGCAGCTTCTTCGACAAGCCGGCGCTCGCTGCCTATCGAAATGTCGCGCGCAGTCTGACGCGCTAAAGCCCCCGGCCGTCGCGCGCTTGGCAATAGACTTGCAGCGATGGCGTCTTCCAATTCGATCGTCGTATCCGGCGCCCGCGAGCACAACCTCAAGGACATCTCGCTCGAGCTCCCGCGCGACGCGCTGGTCGTCATCACGGGCCTCTCCGGCTCGGGGAAGTCGTCGCTGGCGTTCGACACGATCTACGCCGAGGGGCAGCGTCGCTACGTCGAATCTCTGAGCGCATACGCGCGCCAGTTTCTGGGCCAGATGGACAAGCCGGATGTGGACTCGATCGAGGGGCTCTCCCCGGCGATCTCAATCGATCAGAAGACAACCTCCCGCAACCCGCGTTCGACGGTTGGCACGGTAACCGAGGTCTACGACTATCTGCGCCTGCTCTGGGCCCGTGTGGGGCACCCGCACTGCTACAAGTGCGGCTCTCCGATCGCAGGCCAGTCGGCCGACCAGATCATCGATCAGGTCACCGAGCTGCCCGAGGGGACTCGGCTGATGGTGATGGCTCCTCTGGTTCGCGACCGCAAGGGCGAGTACGGAAAGCTCTTCGAAGGGCTGCGCTCTGACGGCTACGCGCGAGTGAAGGTGGACGGCGAGCTGATCATGCTCGACGAGGAGATCGAGTTGGACAAGAAGTTCAAGCATTCGATCTCCGTGGTTGTTGATCGCCTCGTGATCAGGGAAGGCGTCCGCAAACGGCTTGCCGACTCGATTGAGACGGCGGTTGCTCTCGCCGGAGGGATCGTTGAGGTCGAGACTGCCCCAAGCGAGGGCGAGGGCGAGATGATGACCTTCTCGGAGAGCTTCGCCTGCCTGAAGTGCGGCGTGTCGATGCCTGATCTGGAGCCGCGGATCTTCTCTTTCAATTCGCCCCACGGTGCCTGCGAGCGCTGCAGCGGCCTCGGGTCGCAGATGGAGATCGACCCCGAGCTGATCGTGCCCGACCCGTCGCTCTCGATTGCCGAGGGTGCGCTCGCGCCCTGGGCGGCGAGCAGCTCTAATTACTACGAACAGATAACGCAGGCGATCGCCAACGAGTACGACGTAGACATGGACGTCCCGTGGGAGACGCTGACCGAGGACGAGCGCGATTACTTCCTCCACGGCACCGGCAAGAACGCAGTGGAGGTCACATACCGCAACCGCTACGGCCGAACACGCTCGTACTCGACGCGATTCGAGGGGATCCTCCCCAACCTTGAGCGTCGCTACCGTGAGACCGACTCCGAGGCGATGCGCGAGCGGATCGAAGAGTTCATGGCGATCGCCGACTGCCCCGCCTGCGACGGCTCGCGGCTGCGCCCGGAATCGCGAGCGGTGTTGGTGGGCGGGATGGCGATAAACGAGTTCACTGCGCTCTCGGTGCGTCGCGCGCTGGTTTGGATCGACGAAGTCGAGATGACCGACACCGAGCGTCACATCGCGCACCTGATCATGCGCGAGATCGAAGAGCGGCTCAGCTTCCTCGAGAATGTCGGCATCGGCTATCTGTCGCTCGACCGAGCGGCCGCCACGCTCTCCGGCGGCGAGGCCCAGCGCATCCGTCTCGCGACACAGATCGGCTCAGCGCTGGTCGGCGTTCTTTACGTGCTTGACGAGCCGTCGATCGGGCTCCACCAGCGCGACAACAGCAAGCTGATCAAGACGCTTGAGAATCTCCGCGACCTCGGCAACACAGTTCTGGTCGTTGAACATGACGAACAGACGATGCGGGCGGCCGACTGGCTCGTCGACATGGGGCCTGGTGCGGGCGAGCACGGGGGCCGCATCGTCGCCGAGGGGACCGCTGCCAAAGTCGAGAAGAACAAGAAGTCGCTTACCGGTCAGTTCCTTGCAGGAACGGCGCAGATCGACGTTCCAGAGCAGCGCCGCACACCCAACGGTTCGATCGGGGTCCACGGCGCCCGCCAGCACAACCTGCGCAACATCAACGTCGATTTTCCGCTCGGAGTCTTCACGGTTGTCACGGGCGTTTCCGGTTCGGGCAAATCAACGCTCGTCAACGAGGTGCTCTTCAAATCGGTCGCCAACCGGCTCCACAGGGCGCGCCAGCGGCCGGGTGAGCACAGCGAGGTTGTTGGGCTCGACCAGCTCGACAAGATCATTCAGGTTGACCAGTCTCCGATCGGCCGCACGCCGCGCTCCAATCCGGCGACCTACACCGGCCTCTTCGATGTGATTCGAGATCTCTTCTCGAAGACGCCTGAGGCGAAAACGCGCGGCTACAAGCCGGGGCGCTTCTCGTTCAACGTCAAGGGCGGGCGCTGCGAGGTATGCCGCGGAGACGGACAGATCAAGATCGAGATGCACTTCCTCCCGGACGTCTACGTGCCCTGCGAGCAGTGCCACGGCAAGCGCTACAACAAGGAGACGCTCGAGGTTCGCTTCAAGGGACGCACGATCGCCGATGTGCTCGACATGCCGGTCGAGCAGGCGCTTGAGTTCTTCGCGCACATCCCGAAGGTCCAGCGGCGCCTGCAGACGCTAAGCGACGTTGGCCTCGGTTACCTGCGGCTGGGGCAGCCGGCGACGACGCTCTCCGGCGGTGAGGCGCAGCGGGTGAAACTGGCGACCGAGCTGTCAAAGATCGCGACCGGCAACACGCTCTACATCCTTGATGAGCCCACGACAGGTCTCCACTTCGCCGACGTGCAGCGGCTGCTGGTTGTGCTCCACCGTCTGGTCGATCAAGGCAACTCGGTCGTCGTGATCGAGCACAATCTCGACGTGATCAAGACCGCCGACCGGATCATCGACATGGGCCCTGAGGGCGGCGATGAAGGCGGGATGGTCGTTGCCGAGGGAACTCCCGAGCAGGTTGCCGCCACGAAGGGTTCGCACACCGGCGATTTCCTTGCCGAGCTGGTCGTGCCCGCGCGCGCGGCGCGGAAGAGCGCACCTGCGAAGGCGGCCGCCAAGCCAAAGCGTCCCCGCGCCAAGGCCGCGGCTTAGGCTGAGATGGGGCGAGGGCGACTGAGCGGCGACCAGGCACGCCTCTGGCTTGCGAAGTGGCGCTGGTACGAGCGCGACTCATCTCCCTGGCGCCGGTTCAAGCTGCATCGTGAGATGGCCAGACGCGGAGCATTCGCCCGTTGGCCGATCCAAGGTGAGCCGCTGGAGATGTTCGAGCAGGGGAGGTTGGAGGTCGGCGAGGGGACGCTTTTCGAGCCCGGCGTTTGGCTGACAGGCGGCGAGCGCGGCCGGATCCGGATCGGCAGTGGGGTCTTTCTCAACCAGACGGTGATGATCGCGGCGCTCGAGCTGGTCGAGATCGGCGACCACTGCATGGCCGCAAACGGTTGCTTCATCACCGACTCCGACCACCGCTTTGACGACTGGGAGAGGCCTGTGACCCATCAGGGCTTCACGACCAAGGGCCCGACGGTTATAGAAGACAACGTCTGGCTCGGAGCGCACGTCGTGGTGACAGGAGGGGTGCGAATCGGGGCGCGGTCGGTGATTGGGGCGGGCAGCGTCGTCACCCGCAACATTCCCCCAGGGGTGATCGCGGCGGGCACTCCCGCGCGAGTGATCCGAGAGATTCAGCCTTAGCGGCTGGGCCAGGTTCAGTCGCCGTCTTCCGTGCCGGCGCGAAAGACGTTCAGCTCGTCCGCATCGATCGTGTATCCATGCTCGGGAGCCGGGAAGCTGCGCGAGCGTACATCGTCGGCAAACGCGCCCACTCCGTCCACCATCTCGTCAAGAAGGTTGGCGTACCGCTTGACGAATCGGGCGCCAAGGCCCTCGCGGATTCCGAGCAGATCGTGGAAGACAAGCACCTGACCGTCGACGGCTGGCCCCGCTCCAATTCCGATCACGGGAATCGTCAGCGACGGCATGATCTCGGCCGCAAGGTCGGATGGGATCGCTTCGAAGACCAGTGAGAAGCAGCCTGCCTGCTGAAGCGCCAACGCTTCGTTTCGGATCTTCTGTGCCTGCTCCGCAGTGCGGCCTTGCGCGCGGTAGCCGCCCAGCGCCGTGGAGGTTTGAGGGGTCAGGCCTACATGGCCCATCACAGGGATGCCTGCGTTGCAGATCGCTTTGGCGCGGGCGACCGAACCTTCTCCGCCGCCTTCCAGCTTGACGGCGTCGCAGCCGGCTTCCTTGACAAAGCGCATCGCGGTGGCGACCGCCTGCTCGTCACTGATCTCGTAAGAGCCAAACGGGAGGTCGCCGATCAGGAAGGGAGAGCGCAGTCCGCGACGGGTTGCTTTCGCAAGCATCAGAATCTCGTCGAGTTCTACGGGGACGGTCGAGTCGTAGCCGAGCACGGTCATCGCGCCGGAGTCGCCGACGAGGACAACGTCCACGCCCGCCTTCTCGGCGGCAATTGCGCTTGGATAGTCGTAGGCGGTGACCATCACGATCGGTTCGCCGAGCCGCTTCATCTCCGCCAGCCTTGGCAGTGTCATCGGAAGTCTGGACGCGTCGACTGGGATTTCGATCCTGCTTGGGGTGGTGGACATCGCTCTGCTCCTTGTCTCGTGGTCGACGCCGCCTAACTGCGGGCGGTCGCCGCCTCTCGGGTTGGATTCGCTACTACGGTCGTATTGTCGATCAGCCGCACGTCGCCAACGCGAGCGGCGCAGCTGATCAGCAGCTCGCCATCGAGCCGTTCGGCCCTTGCGAGTGTGTCCGGCGAGGTGACCTCGAAGTATTCGCAGGCGATGCCGGCATCGTCGAGGATCGCTCGGCCTGTCGTCTCGGCCTCCTCCGGGGAACCCGCAGTCCCATCGCTGATCGCCTCCGCGGCGGCGGCGAGCGCACGGGCGATCGCGAGCGCCTGGACCGTCTCCTGATCACTCAGACGCTGGTTGCGGCTCGACAGCGCCAGCCCGTCGGCGCTGCGAACCGTTGGGACGGCGACGATCTTGGTTGGAATCTGCAGGTCGGTTACAAAGCGGCGCACAACGAGGAGCTGCTGGGCGTCCTTCTCCCCAAAGTAGGCAGCGTCCGGCTGGCAGATGTTGAGCAGAACCGTGACGACGGTTGCGACGCCGTCGAAGTGGCTTGAGCCCCGCTCGGCTCCTTCAAGACGATTGCTGAGTCCTCCGGAGACGCTGACGGTCGTTGCCGCTCCGCGCGGGTAGATCTCGTCGACGGTTGGGATGAAACAGACCGAAGCGCCGGCGGCGATCGCCATCTCGATGTCGGCCTGCTCGGTTCGCGGGTATCGCTCAAGATCCGCTGCGTCCTCGAATTGGGTCGGGTTGACGAAGATGGACACGACCACTTCGCCATGGCTGGCAGCTGCCGCCTCGATCAGCGCGCAGTGCCCCGCGTGCAGCGCTCCCATCGTCGGCACGAAGCCGACGCTGGAGCCGTCCGCCCGGCGCGCGGCAAGATGTTCCCTGAGATCAGGGACTGTGCGGATCGCGTTAACGATGCTCTTGGTCATTTCGGTCCAGTTCCTGTCGGATACCGGTCGCGTGTTGAGTTAGTACTTCGCTGCTGGTTTGTTACCCGGTCCGCACCCGAGGGTTACGGCCTATTGCGGAAAGGTAGCAGCGGGGAAGACGGAAAGTGCCCAATCAAGGCCTCAAGCGCTTTCGACCTGTTGTCCA
>WLNX01000109.1 GCA_009699565.1 Actinomycetota bacterium
CGACTCGATCGAGGATCGAACGGTGACGATCCGCGAGCGCGATTCACTCGCCCAAGAGCGCGTCGCGATCGATGATCTGCCGATGCTGCTGGCCGGGCGCATGGCTGCCGAGTGGCAGAGCCCAAAACTCGGCTAGCTCGCGGGCACAAGCGGTTATGATGTTTGACACGCTGTCAAAGCCTGTCAACCGTCGCACTCAGGAGCAACCGAATAATGGCTACAACCGCCCCGCGCCCAGCAACCCGCCGCGCCGCCGACGACATCAGCTACACCGACCTTTACGAGCGCTGGGAGCGCGGCAACTGGTCGGCGACCGAGATCGACTTCAGTCAGGACAAGATCGACTGGAACGAGCGGATGACGGACGCCCAGCGGCGAACCGCTATGTGGCTCTTCTCGCTCTTCTTCCATGGCGAGGACGCCGTCACGGACGGCCTGTCGCCCTACATCGATGCGGCGCCGCTCGAGGAGCAGAAGTACTTCATCGCCACGCAGCAGGTTGACGAGGCCCGCCACAGCGTCTTCTTCAACCGCTTTATGAACGAGGTCGTCGGAGTTGGCGACGGCAGCATCGCCGGCGGAATGAACGCGACCGCCGGCCAGCTCAGCTGGGGTCACAAGATGATCTTCCAGGGGCTTGAGGACATGTGCGTCGCGCTGCGCGCAGACCAGTCTCCGCATCAGTTCGCGAGGGCGATCACGCTCTACCACATCATCATTGAGGCTTCGCTCGCTCAGCCCGGGCAGCATGTGATTGAGCACTTCCTTGAGGAGGCCGACCTGCTCCCGGGCTTCCGCTCCGGAATCTCCAATGTTGCGCTTGACGAGCAGCGCCACATCGCTTTCGGCGTCAAGGCGCTGGCCGACCTCTACGACGCCGACCCGAAGGGCACCGAGCAGGCTGTCCTCGACGTGATCCGCGAGAACGGGGTCTACGTCTCAGGTGTGGCGATGCCGCCGAACTGGGACGAGAGCTACTACGACGCCTTCAACGCCTCCTACGACCAGCTTGGCCGTGACGGCCTCCGCGGACTCGAATCGAAGCTGCTCGCGATCGGGATCAACCTCCACGAAGTTGAGCGCTCGCCGCTTCCGGTCGACCTTCCGTTCGAGGAGCGCGCAGCGCGCGGCCGCGTGCTGCTGGAGTCAAACCTCGTCGGCCCCGACCGACCGGCATCACGCGACCCGTATGCAACGGAAGTCATGTTCGACTCGATCGCCCGCGCCGCCGACGTCCACGCTGTGGCGCCCGGCACCGTGATCGAGTGGAGCTTTACAGACGCCGATCCCTGGCAACTCTCGTTCGACGGCGGAAAGTGCAGCGCCGAGCGCGGCTCGATGCGCAAGGCCGATCTGCGGCTGGTCATCTCGTTCGATGACTGGGCCGACCTCTTTGCTCAGCGCGCCGATGCGCGCAAGCTGCTGCTCAGCCGCAGGCTCCGCCCGAAGGGGAGCCTGAAGCTGTTTGCGAAGTTCGGGAAGATCTTCCCGTAGCGAAGCGTCAGTCGGCGTCGGCTGCAGCTTCGTCAACGGCGCTGTCTGCCTTGCCGTTGCTCGACGCGACGTCGGCAACCGACGGTGCGGCGGCCTGAGCGCTGGCGGCAGGAGGAGCGGTCGTCGGCACGTAGTCGAACTCTTCTTCGGCTCCGAAGAGGAGGTCAAGAACCTTGTTGCGCAGACCCTCGCTGAGCGCGATTGCCAAGACGGCTCCGGCGGTCAGGATGACGAGGTTGCGGGCCAGGTGGTGCGAACGGCGCGGCGGCTCGATGATCAGCGCGCGGGTCTCGAGCGCTGCCTCACCGGCACGCTTGATCGAGCGCTGAACCTTGCGGTCGTCAAGAATCGCCGACGCCGGGCTGTCGCTGCTCGAGATGCGATCGATCGCTTCGCGGGCGGCGCTGTAGGCGACGCGGGCGTTGTCGCGGATCTCCGGATCCTCTACGACGCGGCGAATGTACGGGTTGCTTAGCAAGTCTTGTGCTGCACTGGCGGCATTTGCCGCACGTTCTGAAGCCGAAGCCATCATAAATCTCCCTCTTGGAATAGCGAAAGTCCAGCATAGCCGCTGACGCAAATCTGCGTCAGCATTCGAACACGGCGCCCTCACAAGCAAGAATTACCTCGCCTCCGAAGGCTGCGGAGGCTTCCGCCACCGACTGCTGCTGATCGATCTCGTCGGAGATGTGCGTGATCACAAGCCTTGCCGCCTGCGCGGCTCGTCCGTGCTCGCCGGCTTCGGTCGCGGTCAAGTGCCCGCGCGGTTCGTCGTCCTCGGGGACGCGCAGCGTCGCTTCGATCAGCAGCAGGTCGCTGCCGCGCGCGAACTCGGGGAGCTGCTCGTTGGGGGCGCAGTCGGCTCCGAAGGTGAAGCGGCCGGACGAGCCTTCATCGGTGATGGAGATCGCAAAGGTCGGCACGTAATGGGGAACAAGACAGAAGCTCAGCGACAGCGGTCCGACCGTGACGACGTCCTCCGGTTCGTACTCGCTGATCTCAAATGCTTTGGAAACCAGATCGTCAGGACCGAACAGCCCGGCCAGCTGGCGCAGCAGCTCGGTGCCGCCGGACGGGACGATCAGGCGCGGCCTCGGAGCAGCCTGCTGCGACCAGCGGCTCGAATAGACGAGGGCGTACGCGTAAGGGATCAGGTCGAGGCAGTGGTCGGCGTGAAAGTGGCTCAAGACAATCGCGTCGATCTCGCCGTAGTCGCGCAGCGCGCGCAGCTTTGCGAAGACGCCGCTGCCACAATCGACCAGCAGCTTGGTCGGGCCGCTCTCAACGAGGTACCCGCTGCAGGTGCCGTCCTCGTCCTGCCAGGACGGAGACTTACCGAGAATCGTTATCTGCATAGCGCTATTCGCCCCCTCGCTGCACTTCTGAGACTCTACATAGGTGGACAATTTCGACATCGCGCTGATCGTGCTCGGCGGACTGCTGGTGGTCGGCGCGCTGCTCTCCGGAGTCGCGAAGCGCAGCTTCCTGTCGCTTACGGCTCTTTACGTGTTGGCGGGCTTCGCCCTCGGCGAGGGCGGACTCGGGGTGCTGCAGTTCAGCGCCGACTCGGGCTTCGTCAAGGAACTGGCGATTCTCGCTCTGGTCGTGATCCTCTTTCGTGACGGGCTGGAGGTTGAATCGGAACTGCTTGCCACGCAATGGCACCTTCCTCTTCGCAAGCTGGTCGTCGCAATGCCAATCACGGCCGCGATCATCACCCTCGCCGGCCACCTGATCGCCGGGCTGAGCTGGCTCGAAGCGGGGCTTCTGGGGGCGCTTCTCTCGCCAACCGACCCGGTTCTCTCGTCGGCCGTCGTCACCAACCCGAGGGTTCCGAGACTTATCCGCAACTCGCTCAACCTCGAGTCGGGGCTGAACGACGGGCTTGCGTTGGCGCTGATCATTCCGATTGCGGCTGCGCTCAACGGAACCAGCGACGGGCAGGTCTGGTGGCAGTTCATGCTCGAAGACATGTCGATCGGCTTCGTTGCTGGGATCGCAATCGGTTACGTGGCTTCGATGCTGATCCCGCGCCCGTCGGATCTCGACGGCGCGATCCCCGATCACCACAAGGTCCTGTACGCGCTCGGCGTCGCGTTCCTCACCTACGGGCTGCTCTCCCTCGCCGGCCACGGCAACGCCTTCATCGCGGTCTACGTCTGCGCGATCACGCTGGGAGTGCGGCGCGGCGACATCCGCGACTACTTCAGCAGCGGGGCTGAGGAGATCGTCGAACTCGTCAAGCTCGGCATCTTCGTCGTCTTCGGTTCCATCCTCACTGTGCAGGCGCTCTTTGAGAGCGGCTGGGCTGCGGTCGCGATCGTGGTTGTGACGCTGACGGTCGCGCGGACGGCCGGCGTGTGGCTGTCGCTGATCGGCAACCGCGAGAGGCTCAGCACCCAGACAAAGGCCTTCATGAGCTGGTTCGGCCCGAAGGGGGTGGCGACGATGACCTACTCGCTGTTCCTGCTCGCACTTGGGATCCCGGGCGCGACCGAAGTGACCAATCTCGCTGCACTCTGCGTGGTGACCTCGATCATCGCGCACGGACTGACCGACACCCCCGGAGCCAACTGGATTGGCCGCCGCGCCGCAGCGGCGCGCGAGAAGGCGCTGGCTACCGGCACGCCGGTGCCGCCAGACGCAGTCGTTTAGGCGCTGTGGAGCGCGGCCTGTTCGGCCGCGGTCGGAAATGCCCAGGCCGCCTTCGTGCTGCGCTCCTGACGGAAGACAAAGCGCATCTGACGCGGCGGGCGCAGCCCCTCTGGATGATCGGGACGGAAGGTGACGCAGGGCTCGTCGAGCTCAAGAGCGCAAAGCATGCGGGCGTGGAAGAAGCACTGCTCGCATGAAACCTTTGCCGCCTTGCGCGTCTGAGCCATCGTGCCTTCCTTTCCTCATCGAGCCGGGCTGACTCCCGAACAGCGCCGCAATCAATCACAAGCGTCACAACCCTGCAACGGACTGTTCCGCTACTGCCGTACTTTTTGAACTTCGCTGCAACAACTAAGCCCGCACCTTCGGAGAATCGAGCGGTTGAGCTGCGATCCTTCAGCAGGTGAGAGAGCTCCACCAAGATCAACCTCGGGCCGCCCCGGAGAGGGCCGATCTCGTCGTCGTGGGCGGCGGCATCGTCGGGCTCGCGGTAGCGCGCGAGGCGCTGATTCGGCAGCCGGGGCTCTCGGTCCTCCTGCTTGAGGCTGAGGATCTGCTCGCCGGCCATCAGAGCTCACACAACAGCGGCGTGATCCACGCCGGCATCTACTACAAACCAGGCTCGCTGAAAGCGAAGCTTTGCCGCGAGGGATCGCAGCTCCTCTACGAAACCTGCGCCGAGCTGGGAGTCCCGACAGATCGGATCGGAAAGTTGATCGTTGCCACAAGTGCCGATGAACTGCCTGCCCTCGACCGGCTCGAGCAGCGCGCTCAGGCCAACGGGATTCTCGTTGACCGGCTTGAACCAGCCGGGCTGAGAGAGCTGGAACCGTACGCAGGCGGCATCGCCGCCCTCCATTCCCCGGACACGGGGATCGTCGACTACGGACTGCTTTGCAAGGAGCTAGCGGGCGATCTGCGCGCACGGGGAGGCGTCGTCGTGACTGGCTGCGCCGCCGAGCGAATCTCAAACTCCGCAGACGGCGCCATCGTTCATCACCGCCAGGGAGAGACTCGCGCGGGCGCTGTGATTGCGTGTGCAGGCCTGCAGTCGGACCGGCTCGCCGAGGCCAGTGGGGAGAGCGCTGATCCGCGGATCGTTCCGTTCCGCGGGGCTTACTTCGAGCTGCGCAGGCCGGAGCTTGTGCGAGGGCTGATCTACCCGGTCCCCGACCCCTCGCTTCCATTTCTTGGCGTCCATCTCACACGGCGGATCGGCGGCGACGTAGTCGTTGGCCCGACGGCGATCCCCGCACTTGCCCGCGGCAACTACCGCCCCGCCGCCGTCAACCTCGCCGACGCCGCTTCGACTCTCGCCTGGCCCGGCAGCTACCGCATGGCCTGGCGCTGGCGCAAGCACGCGCGGCGCGAACTTGGCTGGGCGCTCAGCGCCCGCTCCTACGCCAAGGAAGCAAAGCGACTGGTTCCGCAGCTTAAGCCCGACGACCTTGAGCCATCTTTCGCCGGGCTAAGGGCTCAGGCGGTTGACCGCAGCGGCGAACTCGCCGACGACTTTGTCTTCTCGGGCCACGGACGCGTGCTGCAACTTCGCAACGCGCCCTCTCCGGCTGCGACAGCGTCGCTGGCGATTGCCCGCTACTGCTGCGACAGGCTCGGCGCAATCCCAGCCGGTGAGCCTTCTACAAGTCCTGCGGCGTAGCCTTGGGTAACGATGCGAATCCTCCTGACCGGCGCCAGCGGCGCAATCGGATCGCAGCTTGCGCAAGAGCTGGCCAAGGGCGCCGACGAGCTGCGCGCCTTCGCGCGCGACCCAAGCCGGGTCGACCCCGGCCCATTTGACGACATCGTCACCGGCGACGTCGTAACTGGAGCAGGACTCGACGAGGCGCTTGATGGGGTGGACCTCGCTTACTA
>WLNX01000011.1 GCA_009699565.1 Actinomycetota bacterium
TAGGAAGCCTCGCGGACGTGGGCCGGGATCGCCTGCAGGCCTTCGCGCGTGGCCGCAAACACCATCGGCAGCGCGATCAGCGACATCATCGCTCCCGCTGTCAGGAAGGAGCGGCCGAAGACCGCCCCGCCGGCAGCGGTGAATGACATCCAGCTGAAGATCCCCTGTTGGAAGAGGACGAGGCCAAAGAGCGCCAGCACAATGTCGGGGGTTCCGGCGATGATCTCGATCCCTGAGTCGATCAGCCGCGCCAGCCATACCGGCCGCCCGTATTCGACGATCCATGTTGCCGCTCCGATTGCGATCGGCGTGGCGATCACGATCCCGATCAGAGTGATCAGAATCGTGCCGATCAGCGGGTCAAAGAAGCCGCCGCTCTGTGACTGGTCCAGATCCGCCGTAGGGTGGCTCACGAGGAGCGCCGGGCGGACGTATTGGAGCCCCTTGAAGGCCATGAACGCGACGATGCCGATTCCGATCGCGCAGAGAGTCAGGCCGGCAGCCCACATCACCACATATCCGATCCGGTCGGTCAGTCGCCATGTGCGGATCGACTCGTTGACCCGCTTCTTCTTCTTCGGGGCCTTCGGTGTGCCCGGGCTGCGGGGAAGCGGGAGCGGCGGCAGCGCTGACGGGCGCGCGCCAGGTCGGGTCGGAGTAGCCATCAGGAACGCGTTCCGTACTTCTTCAGCGGCTGTTTGGCGATCCAGCTTCCAAGCGAGAGGAAGAATGCCCCGGCGAGCAGAACCAGAGCCATTGCGTAGAGGCTCCCCTGCATCGCAGGTGCGTTGATCGATTCCGCGTCTTCAACGACAGTCGCGGCGAGCGTGCGCAGCGGTTCGAAGAGGAAGGTGAGGCCATCAAGGGGATTTGGCGAGAATCCCTTCGAGCCGGCAACCATCGAGATCATGATTGCCTCGCCAAGCGCCCGCGCTGTGGCCAGCACGGCTCCGGCGATAATCGCCGGCCGTGCCGCCCGGACTGTGACGGTCCACATCGCCCGCCAACGGTTGACGCCGAGGGCAAGCGCGCCCTCCTTCCAAGCCTTCGGAATCGAATGGAGCCCGTCGACCGTGATCGCGATCATGATCGGCGTGATCATCACCGTCAGAACTGCGACGGCGACGATTAGGCCGGTGCCTGAAAGCGGGATGACGTACTGCACCGACTCTTTGCGGCTCTGCGACACCAGCGAGTTGCCGACGAACGGCGCGAGCACAAGAATCCCGATCAGCCCGTAGATGACCGACGGGATTGCCGCCAGCAGACGAACGACCGGCACGAGGATGCGGCGAATCCCGTTCGGCGCGAATTCAACGATAAAGATTGCCGAGAAGAGTGAGAAGAAGAGGCCTACAAATGTCGCGAGGCCGGTGGTGAGTAGCGTCGCGTAGATCAGCGGCCATGCGCCTAGCTGATAGTCCGCGCTGCTCGGGTTGGGGCCAGAGTTGACCATCGTGTCGAGCTGCTGGTCAACATTCCCCTTCGCCGAGAACCAGGAGAGTCCGTTGTGCGAGAAGGACGGCCATGCCCGGATCGCCACGAAGACGATCATGAAGATGATTGCGAGCAGGACCAACGACGCAAGCGCGCCGAGCATCAGCCCGGCGCGCCTGTCCGTCCATGGCTCTCTGAGCCGGTCCAGCACTAGTTGATCGGAACCCAGTGCTTGCCGGTGATCTTCGCTGCCGAGGAGCTGTTCTGGCTCCACTTGATGAACTTCCAGATCGGGTTGCCGATCCTCGGGGCCCCGCGCGTAACCATCCAGAAGTTACGGACGCCGCCGTACTCACCGGACTTCGAGTTGCGCAGGTTGCATGCCACGCCGTTGTACTGGGAAGCATGCACTCCGCTGATGAAGTCGAACGAGACGTATCCAATCGCGTTCGGGTTTGACTTCACGGTCTGTTGAATCAGTCCGTTGGAAGACTTCGCGGACGCAACGCCGGTTACCGACGAGCTGCCCATGAAGATCTTCTGGAACGCATCCTGCGTCCCTGAAGCGGCGGTGCGGACGATCACGTCGATCGTTCCGCTCTTGTTCGAGCCGCTGACGTCGTTCCAGTTGCGAACCGAGCCGCTGAAGATTGCCTTGATCTGAGCGCTCGAGAGGCTCGTGATCGGGTTGCTGCTGTTGGTGACGATGCAGATCGAGTCTTTTGCAACCTTGTTGAAGACCAGTCCACCCGGGTCGCTCGACTTCGGGTCACGTGAAGAGAGACCGATCGATACGCGGCCGGCGGCAACATCGGCAACGCCGACGTCGGATCCGCCCTGTGCGAGCTTGAACTTGACCTTGCCTGGGTAGGACTTGACATAACCGCGTGCGAGCAGAGCTGCGAGCGGGGCGACCGAGGTCGATCCGCTCATCGTGATCACTGGCGCAGCCGAGGCCGTCGCCGGAACGGCGATCACGCCGACGGCTGCCAGCGCGACGCAGATGCGTACTGGGCGAAGATTTGACATGTAGGTGGTTCCTTTCATTTCATCGGGTGGCTTCGGCGGCTGCCGAGGCCTTTCATGACTTAGCCCGGCCAGTTTGCGTCGCGGCAGGTTCAATGATGTGAACTGGTGGTGTGCTGGCGGTGAAGATGCGGTGAACGAAGCTCGTCACCGCCTTTTCACATTGATGCGCGCGCGAGCGGGCAAACTGCGGCGCAATGACCGAGCTGTCAGGCAACCAGGAGCCCTTCAAGCCGATGCTGGCCGAGCACGGCGCGCCGTGCCACGACTGCCAGCAGCCGATGGCGGGCGATCAGCGCTACTGCTTGGGCTGCGGTGCGCGCCGCGGCGACGCGCGGCTGGATCCGCTGGAACAGGCGAAGCTGCTTGAACCTGCAGCGGCTCTAGTTGCGGCGCCGCTCACGCTGGAAGAGCCGCTGCAGCCGTCGACGACCGTATGGGAAGGATTCCCTCTCGGCGGACTCGATTTCGGCGGGGCCAGGGCGGTTGCAGGCGCTGTCCTGGGTGTGATGGTTGTCGGCGTCGTCCTCGGCGTCGTTGCCGGGCCGAAAGCATCTAGCACCAACGCCTCCGGCAACGGGCAGCAGATCCTTGTCGCGCAGAACCCTCAGGCTGCGACCGGCGACGCCAACCTCGGAGCGGACACGCTAGGAAACGACGTTGGCAGCGCGACCGACTCGGGATCACTCTCCGGCGACACCGTTGCCGTTGCCGATGTTCCAGTCAGCAGCGAGCCAACGACGGGTGGCGGCGGCGGCAGCGGTGGCGGCGGCGGTGGCGGTGGCGGTGGCGGGACCACAACAAAGTCGGCTGCTCCGCTGAAGCACGTGTGGGTCGTGACTCTTTCGGGACCCTCCTATCAGGCGGTCTACAGCAGGAGCAGGGCCTCGAAGAGAGCTTCCGCTGCGGCAAGCTCCTACCTCGGTACGGAACTGCGCGCCAAGGGCACGCTGCTGCCCAACTACGGATCGGTATCAGCGTCAGCGCTCGCAAACTCGATTGCCCTGATCAGCGGGCAGCCGCCAAACCCCTCAACGGAGCGCAACTGCCCCGTCTTCACTGACGTCACTCCAGGCAAGGTCGATTCGAAAACAGGCCTTGTCAGCGGCGACGGCTGTCGCTACCCGCCGCAAACCAAGACCCTGCCCGATCAGATGACCGGAGCCGGGATGGTTTGGAAGGGCTACTTCGAGAGCATCGGAAACGACCCAGACAGCGGAGTCACAAGCTGCAGGCACCCGGAGGCGGGCAAGGCTGATCCCTTCTTCACGCCGCGGCCGGGCGACGCATATCTGACTTGGCGCAACCCGTTCGTCTACTTCAGGTCGATCACCGAGTCGGCCGACTGCGGCAGCGGTGTGGTTGGTCTGGACCGCCTCGCGCCTGACCTGAAGACGCTCGATGACACTCCCGCGCTGTCGCTGGTAGTCCCCGACGCCTGCCATGACGGAAGCAGCGACCCTTGCGAACAAGGCAAGACCGGCGGCATCGCGGCCTCGGACGAGTGGCTCAAACTGATCGTCGAGTCGATCACGGCGTCAGATGCCTATGCCGACGGCGGGATGGTGGTCATCACAAGCGACCATTCGGCAGCGGAACCAAAGGTCGCGGAGGCAAAGGTCGGGGCGCTGCTGCTCTCTCCATACGTCGCCGCCGGAACGAGCGTAGACACCTCCTACAACCATTACTCGCTGCTGAAGACAATCGAACTCGCGTTTGGCCTCGATGCGCTCGGCAAGGCAGCCAAGTCGTCCGTCAAGCCATTCGATTCGAAGGTCTTCGCGAACGCTCCCGCCGCCGGCAGCGACTGACCGGCCGGATTTCGGTCACAGGACCTTTACCTGCGGACAACGCTCCGTTTACACCGATCGGCTGTGCAGAGCCCACACTGGAGCCCAGAAACTCAAAGAGGCTTGGCAGAAAGCCCGGTCGACCAATAAACCACGGAGGTTTCCTTGCACATCCTAGGCTTCAACAAGCGCCGGACTCTCGCCTTTGGGCTTGCCGTCGCACTGCTGGTCGGCGGAGCGTTCGCTCTCCTCGGCTCGTTCCGCACAGCGCAGTCAACCGCTGACGTGAACCCAAACAACACCGTCTGTCGCGGCCACATCGTCGCGCTGGCGCAGGATCCTGCCGAGCCCGACCAGTACCCGGTCCGCTACAGGTTCCGCTGCAACCAGGCAATCTCAGGCTTCTCCTTGTTCCTTGACGGCCATCCGGCCGACACGGTCGAGACAGAAGCCTTCCCTGTGACGCTCTCGGGCGCTCCAATTGCCGGCGGCGACCTGATGTCCTGCGGTGGAACGCTTCCCGGCTACGGCATCAACTGCGTCGGGGCCTACACCAAGACATACGGAATCATGACCGGCTCCTTCTCGCTGCCGATGTCGGCCTGCGCCGAGCCGCGGCTTGAGCCGATCATGACAGTCACGACCGCCTACCTCTCAGGCAGTCCTGCCGTTGCCAAGGCCGCTGTTTCGGGTCCGTTCAGTCTGGGCAAGCCGCTCAACTGCGTCGAGCCGAAGACCAAGGCCGAGAAGCGCCGCGACGCGAAGCTGCGCCAGCCGCTGAAGATCCCGGTCGAGGAAGACACGCCGGTAGAGAACAACTAGTTGGGAGTCTTTCCCCCTAACTAGCGGGACGCCTAGCGCCCCGGTAAGCCCGCTCTAGCGCGGCGCTTACCGGGGCGCTTTGCATTTCGGGGTCAGCCGCCTCCTTCGACCTCGCGTAGCTGGCTATCGCTTGGTATCTCACTCGGATGCGGCAGTTCAACGCCGGGCGGCAGCTCTAAGCGCATCTCGCCGACCGCTTCGATTCTTAGCGTCGCTGGCCCCACTGAGCATTCGAGCAGATGGCCCGCTTTGGTTCGGTCGTCGCTGATGAAGTGGAGGTGGTGACCGGCCATCTCGACGCTCGATGCGGCATGCGGGAATCGGAAGCCGACGACCGTGCCGCGCAGAGCCTCGTAGTGCCATTCGACCTGGTGGGCGGCTGCATCAGCGAACGGTGGGTAGGGCTCCTCTTGACGGTATACCGAGCGCACGTGAACCGCCGGAAAGAGGCCATCAATCCGGATCGCGTCGCAGCCGCTCTGCTGCGGAGCGTGCTGCTCGAGCAGGTCGAGTAGCTCCCCGTGATTGAGCGGACTGTCTATCTCAACGATTTCGTCGGTGATGAATCGGGTTGCCACGGCGAACGGGGTCTTCTCGTCGGCGCTGACGCGACGTACGGGCCCCTCCGCGGGCGCCTGCCAGGCCTCGCCGTCAACGATGATCAGCTCGCCGTCAAGCCCATTCAAGGTCCCTAGGCCTAGGTCGCCTCCGGCGAGCACCTCGCCGATCGTCACATCACCGTCGTATTTGGTGTCAAGCAGGGCCGCGATAGTTGAGGTTTGAATGACGGCGTGGTCGGCCGGCTCGGCGCCGAGCTGGCGGTGGTCAACGAGGCGCACATTCAGCGCGTGTGCAAGGGCGGGATCGAGCGTGGTCATCTGCCCAGATTACCGGCCAGCACCCCATTCCAACCGGCGGCGCGCAAGGGTTGTATTGGGTATGCTGACCAGCCTAATGTTCAAGCGTGCGCTGGTCCTGACTCTCGTCGCTTTCGCGGCACTCCCGGCCGTCAACGCTGCAGCGGCGGCGCGGCCGTTCTCGCAGCGTTTCTCGGAGAACGTCAACGGCCAGATCACGATGGCCGCGAACACTTCGATGAGGTGCCTCACCAACACGGTCGACACGGCACTAAACCGTCGCTGCGTCGAGGCGCAGGCCGGCACCACCGCGCGCAACAACAACATCTTCGACATGCAGATGGCAGACGTGGACAGCGACCCGTCAACCTTCAACTCCTCAAAGGCCGATCTGGTTCTGCCCGCGGGGGCGCAGATCCTGTTTGCAGGCCTCTACTGGTCTTCAAATCCGAGGGCCGGGACCACAATCACCGGCACCAACGGCTACGTCGGCGTTCCAACCGCGGCTCCAGACGCGGCGTCAAAAGGCCAGGTTCTGATAACCGCCCCGGGCCAGAGCGCCTACGACACGGTGACCGCCTCGTCGGTCGATGCGATCGGCAGCGGCGCGCGAGAGTACGGTGCCTTCGCCGACGTAACCGCTCAGGTGAAGGCCGCTGGCGCTGGCACCTACACGGTCGCCAACATTCAGGCCGGCACAGGCGGCGACCGTGCTGCCGGCTGGTCGCTCGTCGTCGCCTACGCCGACCCAAGCGAGCCGCTTCGGAACCTAACTGTCTTTGACGGGTTCGAATCGGTCACCGGTACCGCCGAGGTTGCGATTCCGGTCAGCGGCTTCAAGACGCCAACCACCGGCAGCGTCGAGTCAAGCGTCGGTGTTGTCGCGTACGAGGGGGATGCCGGCATGACCGGTGACTACCTCACGCTCAACGACAACCTCCTGCAGGACAGCGTCCATCCGGCCAACAACACCGAAAACTCGACGATCGCCAAGTCGGGGTCGATGGTCACGACCAAAAACCCAAACTGGCCCAATCAGCTTGGCTTTGACGCCAGCATCTTCGCGACAAGCGGCTTCCTGCCGAACGCAGCAACCTCGGCGATCTTCCGCGCCAAGACCGATGGCGACGCCTATTTCCCGCACGCGATCACGCTCGCCACCGAGCTCTTCTCCCCTCAGGTTGACCTCGTCAAGAGCGCGTCGGTCGTCGGCGGAGGCCCGGCTCTCCCTGGAGCGACGATCCGCTACACGGTTACCGCGACCAACAACGGCGGCGCCAACGCCACCAACGTCGTGCTTGACGATCCGGTCCCGTCGGGCACCGCGCTTAGCGCGGGCCCGAGCGTGAGCGCTGGCAGCGGCAATGCCAGCGCAGTCGGGCAGTCCGTCACCGCGCGGCTCGGCAGCGGCGCCACCTCAACGGCGGGCGGGACTCTTGCCCCCGGCGCCAGCGCCACGGTCACCTTTGACGCAACGATCGGCGACGATCGCGCGCTTGGCGAAGTGATCACAAACACCGCAACGCTCCAGTTCGTCTCGCCTGACTTGGGACTGCCGATCTCAAAGGTTGCATCGGCCGAGACGACCGTCTCCTATCCCGACCCGGGAGTAACGAAGACGGTCCAAAGTTCTGTCGGCGGCCAGTACACGTTTGCCGTAACGGTCAAGAACGAGGGAACCGTCGCCACCTCGGGCGCGGTTCAAGTTGCTGACGTCCCCAGCGGCGATTACGCCGGCCCATACTCAATGTCCGGAAGCGGATGGACCTGCCCGGGCAGCGTGTCGCCGTGCACTCGCTCCGATGCTCTTGCGCCCGGCGCGTCGTATCCGCCAATCACCGTCGTTGCGAATTACACGCCCGGCGGCGAGGTGATCAATTCGGCCCTGATCGCCAGCGGCAGCGGCGGGCAGCCGACGAACGCCGCCAGCCCTGCGCTGCTCAACGACAAGGCAACTGCATCGGCCGGCACGAGCCCGCTTGCTGCGCTTCAGGTTCAGAAGACCTCGCTCACTACAAACGCCAGTGTCGGCGGATTGGCCGAGTTCCGGATTCAGGTTCAGAACGCTGGGCCGGACGCTGCAACCGACACTACAGTCACCGACACGCTCCCTGCAGGCCTGACGTTTGTGTCAGCGACGCCGTCGCAGGGGAGCTGCAGCAGCGCCGCGGGAGGGGGCGGCACCACCGCCATCACCTGCTCAATGGGGACTCTCCCGGTGTCATCCTCGGCGACGGTCATCGTCAAGGCGCGTCCGCAGCCGGGGGCGTCGGACTCAACGCTCACGAACGGCGTCTCAGCCGATTCCAGCATTACCCCAACGCCGGTGACCGACAACTCGTCGGTCGACATCAATCCGATCGCCGACCTGTCGCTGACGAAGACGGCCGACGTTTCCAGCGCCGGCTTTGGCGATCCCGTCAGCTACACGCTGACGGCGACCAACAGCGGCCCCGATTCGGCGACGAATGTCGAGATTGTTGACACGCTGCCGCCGGGAATCGACGCCGCCAGCGCTGTTGCGACTCCATCCTCGTCAGGCAGCTGTCAGAGGACCGGGAGCACAATCGCTTGCATCTGGGCTGGCGCCACCGCAAACGGCGCTTCGCGCAGTGTCACGATCAGCGCCGATGTGGCCAGTTCGGTTGCCGCCGAGGATCGCCAGTCGACGAACCTTGGAGTTGTCTCCTCTCTGACCGACGATCCGGAGCCGTCGACCAACCAGGCGCAGGTTGACGTAGTGATCACTCCTTCGGTCGACCTTGCAGTCAAGGCCACGGGCCCCTCGCAGGTTGATGCCGGCGGCGAGGCCGACATCCTCTTCTCAACAGTCAACAACGGGCCGTCCACCGCGGACGACTCGCAGATCGTGATCACGATCCCGTCGCAGCTGTCCGTGGTTGATGTTCCCTCGGGCTGCAAGGTTTCAGGTTCCAAGGTCACTTGCCAGCTCGGTTCGATTGCGAGCGGTGAAACGACCTCGACGACGATCAGAGTCAAGGCGGCTGGCAGCGCCGACACCAGCCAGAAGCTGATCAGTGCAGAGGTGAGCACGTCCAGCGTGGACCGGATCCCGTCCAACAACCAGGACGTCACGCCGCTGCTGGTTGACCCCGTCGCCGACCTGCGCCTGACAAAGAGCGTCACGCCGACCACCGCCAACCCGGGGGACACCGTCACGTTCTCGGTCACGATGACCAACGACGGCCCTTCGACTTCGCAGGGCGCAACCATCATCGACGACCTGCCGCAAGGGATGACGCCAACCGCCGTCTACTCGACAGCAGTCCCGGCCTGCACGATCCAAGGCCGGCGGATCACCTGCCCGCTCGAACAGGTCGTCCCTCAAGGCACGCAGGTGATCCAGATCGTCGCCAAGATCTCCGAGGATCAGCCGACTTCGACGATGATCAACAACGCCGAAGTTGTTCCGGGAGCGGAGAGCGACAGGGACGACACCAACAACACCGCTCACGCCTCGGTCGTCGTAACCGGCGGCGACAAGGGCCCGTACCTGTCGGTCCGCAAGACGGTGACGACAAAAGACCCGCATTCTTCCTCTCCTGTGACCTACTCGGTGCGCGTGACCAACACCGGCAGCGCCGGCGCGGCCAATGTCCGCCTCAGCGACCTTCCCTCGGGCAATTACAGCCTGATTTCGATCGATCCGAGTCAAGGCAACTGCGACGGACTGCGATGCAGCCTCGGTACCTTGAAGAAGGGTGAGCACGCGACGATCACAATCAAGGTCAGCTTGCCCGGAGGGACGATGACGAACACCGTGTTCGCTTCGACGCCGGGCTACCCGACCAACTCCGACAGCGCAACGGTCGACGTGGAGACGGACCGTTCGAAGATCGCGATCAGCGCAGCGGTATCCGATACGCAGCCCGCCGTGGGGCAGAAGGTTCGGGTCAGCTTCAGAGTCCGCAACGTTTCGCGCGCCTTCGCAAACGCCGTTCGCGTCTGCGCGCCAATCCCGTCGAAGCTGCGCTTCAGCAGCGCCTCCGGCGGCGGCCGCGCTAGCAAGGGGACCGTCTGCTGGGGCGCCGGCGATCTAGCACCAGACATCAGTGGGGAATCAGCTTCCGGTAACTCGCCGCGATCGGTCACCGTCAGCTACTGGGCGACTGTTACGTCCGGCGGCACAACGCGGGCGGCGGCTTGGGCGCGGGGCTCCAACGTCACCACCGTCACCGGTGCCGCATCGCTCTCGACGGGCGGCGGCATCACCGGATGAGCCGCAGCCGGGCAGTAGCGCCGCTGGCCGTCTGCTTTGCGCTGATGGGGACCGCGACCGCCAGCGCGCTCCCCAGCAACGCCGATCCGCAGCCGCCTCGGCGCGGAGTCGCGTCGACGGCAACGCTGCTTGATGACGCCCCCGTCTACAAGAAGCCCGGGGCCGCGAAGCGCGTCAAGATCGCCAGTGCCTTCACCGCCTGGACCGGCAGTCAGACCGTGCTGCTGGTGCTGCGATCCCACCGCGACGCGGACAACCGGCTCTGGCTGCGGGTTCTGCTGCCGGTCAGGCCCAACCAGTCATCGGGCTGGATTCTCGCCAGCCACGCCAAGCTCGGCACGACCGAGGCTCGGGTCGAGATCTCGCTGCGCTCGAGGTCATTGAGGGTGCGGCGGGCAGGTCGCATCGTGATGAGCGTGCGTTCGGTGATCGGCGCACCGGCAACGCCGACGCCGCGCGGCCTGTTTGCGATCTACGAACGCGCTGCGTCGCCTCGCGGCGCCAGCATCGGCCCGTTCGCCCTTCACCTGACCGCCTTCTCCGAGGTTCTCCACAGCTACGACGGCGGCCCCGGCCGCGTCGCAATTCACGGCCGCGCGGGCGCGCTGCTCGGCGATCCGCTTGGCAGCGCCGCATCACACGGCTGCATCCGCATCAACAACTCGGCTCTCCGGCGCGTTGCCGGCTATGCAAAGGCCGGGACGCCGGTGGCGATCGCCAACGGTTGGCCCAGCCTCCCTTCAGCTGCAACGCCCTAGCGGGGGTCGTTCCAACCTGCGGCGTAGCAGGGAGCGGTGCCGCAGGGGTTGATGATGCGCCCGCCCTTCTTGATGTAGGTGCCGATCTGCTCACGGATCGCGGCCGAGCTCTCAATCACGAGGTCGTGAGGGTCGACGCCGAGCCGCGGCTGGGTGTTGGTGATCGGAGCAAACGGCGTTCCGTATTCGGTTCCACCATCTGTGCGCAGCGGCCCGATGTCCCAGACGAACATCGCGTTGCCGTCGCGCGTCTGCGCGCCCAGTGTCGGGATCCCGTACCCAGGAGTCACGTCGGGGCTGCGGCCACCGCCGTCAACCATCGGCCTCGACAGGCTGGCGCCAATCGTTCGCGCCTCAACCTCCGTGGCCACGTTGGCAACCTGATGGTCGCCGTATGACATTTCGATCATCACCTTGTGCTTCGGGGTCCCGGGCAGAGGATCGTTGGTCATGTGCTGGGCGTAGCCGTTTGGCTCCCCGCGGTCCCAAAGCAGCTGCATCAGCTCGAATACCAGTGGGTGCTCTGCTGTGTCGGTGTAGAAGTTGTAGAGGAAGTTCGCGAACTCGTCGAAGTCGACGCTCCGCGGCAGCAGCGTCGAATAGTTCATCGCCGGCACGTAAAGGACCGAGCGCGTCACGTCCGGCGAAAGCGCCGTCAGCGCCCCGCCCATGATGCCTCCCTGGCTGTTGCCGTAGTAGGTCACGTAGCCTGGCTTCAGCGTCGAAACGCCGTCGAGCTTGAATGCCGCTTCGGTCGCCAGCCCCTGCGGGTGGGCGAGCATCCTCCCGAGGTACATGAAGTTGAGGAAGCCCTGCTGGTCGCGGTCCGCGAGCTCGTTCATTCGCGACAGGTTGAGCAGAATGTGGATCGCGTTGTCGACGTCATCCTCCGCCATCCCGCTCCAGTCCGTGGCGCAGACGATCATCTTGTTCTCGAATCCGAACTGGCGAACGTTCTGG
This sequence comes from Actinomycetota bacterium, assembly GCA_009699565.1. Classification (GTDB taxonomy): domain Bacteria; phylum Actinomycetota; class Thermoleophilia; order Solirubrobacterales; family Solirubrobacteraceae; genus F1-60-MAGs163. The sequence goes on from WLNX01000011.1 coordinate 11,891, forward strand.
GAGTTGGCTTCCGTGTAGCGGCCGAGCAGCCCGTGGCCGTACATCGTCGGCTGCATCGCGATCGTCGTATTGCCTTCCTTGGCAGAGCGAGGGATGTTGCAGAGGAAACGCGCGGTCATCGTGTTGCCGGGCGTCTGCACCGGAAGTCCGTCCTTGCCGAGCGTGTAGTGGGATCCGGCGGGGCAGCCGGCCTTGTTGAGGTAGCACGGGACGGTGAAGGTCCCCGTCACGCGGCGCATCCGGTACGGGTCTTGTTCGGCGGTGTAGTTGAGGACTTCGGTTACCTGCCACTTCGGCGAGCTGCCCTGAATCTTGTTGTCGGCCAGCTTCCTGTCACCAAGCTTGGCAAAAGCGTCGTTGCGGATCTTCAGCACACGCCCGCTGAGGGACTTCTCGCTTGCGACCGTGAAGTCCCATGCGAGGTAGAGATCTTTGCGGGCGATCTTCGCTTTGCCAAGCCGCTTAAAGATGTCCTCCATGACGGCACGGCGGGAACCGCCGCCGCTGCGCGAGTCGCGGTAGGCGCGGAAGCTCGCCGGAGCCTCCAGCGCAGTCCCGTTCGCCGCCTTCAGTGATCGCAGCGCCACGATGTAGCGGTGCCCTTCGAGGAAGTTCTTGCCGGGGCGAATCAGCAGGTTTGTCTTGGCCGCCGAGCCGGCCTGCGAGTCAAGCTCGGCCCAGATCAGGTGCCGCTTGCCGGTCTTCGCATCAATGATCACGGCGGCGGCGTCCTTCGCCATGTAGCGGGCCATGTCGGTGATCGGGACCAGCTTGTTTGCGGCGAACGCCTGCGGCGTGTCGAGCCCGGGAATACGGACCGTCACATAGCTGCCGGGGCTGAAGCCGTCGGCGCGGTTCATGTCGGTCGGATCGATGTGAGTGCCCGCGCGGTTGGCCGGCATGCTCGCTAGGGCGAGGTTCAGACGCAGCCCGGTTGGGGTCTTCTTATCCTTGCGGGTGAACTGGTTGTTGGGCCAAGGCTGGAGGCAGATCGATTGGTCAAAGTCGTCGCACTGAGCGGCGACGCTCGGGCTTGGCGCAGCAGCCGCGAGAAGTGCGAAGGCTGCCGCACAGATCAGCGCGGCGCGCCGGTAGTGGCTTCTCAAAACGCTCGTCCCCATGGTGCTCCCCCGGATCGGTTGCCTCTCTTATACACCCGCAGCCGCCTCGGCGAGCAGATTGCCGCGGTCCGGCGCAGCGGGAGCCTCCGGCGGAGTAGTCTCTGGCAATGGCAAAGGTTGAGAGCGGGATCCAGCTGGGCAGGCGCGAGTTCATCGGTGGAGCAGCCGTTGGAGCCGCGGTCATCGCGGCCAATCCCAAGCCGGCTCTTGCAGCGGCGAGGGTTTCGAAGAAGGCCGACGTCGTGATCGTTGGCGCGGGACTCGCCGGGCTCACAGCGGCGCGCCGTCTTGTCGCTGCCGGCCGCAGCGTGATCGTGCTTGAAGCGCGCGACCGCGTGGGCGGGCGCACGCTCAACGAGCCGATCAGCGGCTCGGCAATCACCGAGCTTGGCGGCGAGTACGTCGGTCCGACCCAGGACCGCATTCTGGCTCTTGCCGCCGAGGTAAACGTCGGCACATTCCCGGTCTACAACACCGGATCAAACGTGCTGATCGCGGAAGGTCAGCGCTCTCTCTATCCCTCCGTCCCAGGCCTTCCGAACAAGCGCGACATTGCTGTAGCGATCATTAAGGGGCTCGGACTAAACAAGGAAGCCGCAAAGGTTGGAGTGAAGTCGCCGTGGAAGGCCCCCAATGCCGCCGCTCTGGATCGCCAGACGCTCGGCGACTGGATGAACGCAAACATCCCGGAGCTCGATGCAAAGCGGGTCTTTGAAGCTGCGATCCATTCGATCTGGGGAGCCGATGCCGCCAACTTGACGATGCTCTATGTGCTCTTCTACATCGCGTCGGCGGGCGACAAGACCAATCCCGGCAACTTCAACCGTCTGATCAGCGTGAAGGGCGGCTCGCAGCAAGACCGCTTTATCGGCGGGTCTCAGGTGATCAGCGAGCGCGTCGCCGACCAGCTCGGCTGGTCGGCCTCCAACCACCGTGCGAAGGGCGTTCGCGTCTTCGGAAGCGCTCCGGTGCGCAAGATCAGCCAGAGTTCAACGGGCGTGCGGGTCATAGCGGACGGAATCACAGTTGATGCCAAGCAGGCGATTGTCACCACGCCCCCGGCGCTCGCAGCCAAGATCAGCTTCTCGCCGAAACTGCCGGCCGGCAAGGCTGCGCTACTGAAGGGGATGGAGCCCGGCAACCTGACGAAGGCCGAAGCGATCTACGAGACACCCTTCTGGCGACTCGACGGCCTTAGCGGACAGGCCGTCAGCGACCTCGACATTGCGTCGGTCACCTTCGACAATTCGCCGCCCAGCGGCGGACCCGGGGTACTGTTCGCGTTCATCGGCGGCACACTCGGCGACAACTGGACAAAGCTGAGCGCAGCCGACCGACGGACGGCGGTACTCGAAAATTTTGCTCGCTATTTTGGCCCCGCTGCGCTGGAACCGACCCGCTACTTCGAGCACTCGTGGAGCGACGAGAAGTGGTCCGGGGGCTGCCCGGTGGCGCACACCAAGCGCGGTGTGCTGTCGAAGTACGGCAAGTACCTGCGCACGGCACACGGCCGCGTGCACTTTGCCGGAACGGAGACCTCCGACTATTGGGTCGGCTACATGGACGGCGCGGTCCGGTCCGGAGAGCGCGCTGCCAGCGAAGTGAAAAAGGCACTGCGCCGCAGGTAGCCGTCGTTTAGGCTTGGCCTGCGGCCAACTCTCGCCGCGGGGCCAAGATGCGCACGCTGCTGATCGACAACTACGACTCCTACACCTACAACCTCTTCCATCTGCTCGGGGAGGTCAACGGAGTCGAGCCGCTCGTCGTGCGCAACGACGAATCGAGCTGGGGCGACCTGGTAGCCAGCGAGCAGTTCGACAACGTCGTCATCTCGCCCGGACCGGGGCGCCCTGAACGGGCTCGCGATGTCGGCATCTCGCTCGCAGCGCTCGATCAGGACGGGATCCCTGTGCTGGGGGTCTGCTTGGGTCATCAGGCGCTCGCGCATGTGTGCGGCGGAACAATCGACTACGCGCGCGAGCTTTTTCACGGACGCCTGAGCGCCGTCCAGCACGAGCAGGACGGGCTCTTTGCCGGTCTTCCGCAGCCCTTCATGGCGGTCCGTTACCACTCGCTCATCGTCAGCGAAGTGCCGCAGCAGCTGCGCGTGACCGCACGCAGTCGCGGCGGCGTCGTGATGGGCATCGAGCACCGCGAGCGCCCGCTTTGGGGGGTCCAGTTTCACCCCGAATCGGTCTGCACGGAGGACGGTCTACGGCTGATAGAGAACTTCCGCGACCTTTCGCTCGAGAGGATCGCCGCCCCTGTTGCGCGCAGGCCCGCTGCGGCTGCGGCAGTCACTGAACCGCCAAGCGCCCCGCTGATGACCGTCCACCACCTGCGGCTGCGGGAATGGTGCGAACCCGAGGTTGTCTTCGAGCAGCGTTACAGCGACCGCGACCACGCAATCTGGCTCGACAGTGCGCGCGCCGAGCCTGGGCTGGCGCGCTTCTCGTTCATCGCCGCTCCCGACGGCCCGCTCGGCCAGGTTGTAAGCGCGGACAGCTCGTTGACCGAACTGACGGTGAACCTCGCCGATGGCAGCTCCAAGTCGGTTCCCGGTTCAATCTTCGACTACTGCGCGGCCCAGTTGGAGCTGCTGCGCGCAGAGGGACCGAAGCTGCCATTCGACTTCATCGGCGGCTTTGCCGGTTACCTCGGCTACGAACTGGGCGCCGAGTGCGGCGCGCAGAGCGTCCACAAGTCGGACCTCCCCGACGGCGGCATGCTCTTCTGCGATCGCGTGATCGCGTTCGATCATCACGAGCGCCGCGTGCACCTGATTGCGCTGTCGGACAGCTCGGGTGCCGAGGCGGCTGAGCTGTGGCTCAAGAGCACCACCGACGCGCTGCGCGGGCTCTCCGCCGAGCGGCCCGCCACGCCGGCGACGCCGTCCGGCGAGCTGACTTTCGAACCGCGCGAAGACCGCGCTGCCTACCTGGAGCGGATCGCCGAGTGCCGCCGGGCAATTCACGAGGGCGAGACTTACGAGGTCTGCCTGACGACCGAGCTGACCTGCAGCGACACGATTGAGCCTCTGGCCACCTATGCGCGTCTGCGGGCGCTCAATCCGGCTCCCTACGCTGCCCTGCGTCGCTTCGGTGAGATCTCGGTACTCAGCTCTTCTCCCGAACGCTTCCTCAGCGTGAGCACCGACGGCATCGTCGAGTCCAAGCCGATCAAGGGGACCGCCGCCCGCAGCGATGACCCCGCCGAGGACGCTCGCTGCGCCAAGCAGCTCCAGGCCGATGAGAAGTCCCGCTCCGAGAACCTGATGATTGCCGACCTCGTCCGCAACGATCTGGGCCGCGTCTGCCAGCTCGGCAGCGTCCACGTTCCTTCGCTGATGGTCGTCGAGCGCTACGCGACGGTTCACCAGCTCGTGTCGGTCATCAGCGGCCAACTGGCAGAGGGCAAGGGCGCACTTGACGCTGTCCGCGCCTGCTTCCCAGCCGGTTCAATGACCGGGGCGCCGAAGCTGCGCACGGTCGAAATCATCGACCGTCTCGAAGATCGCCCGCGGGGCGTCTACTCGGGCGCTCTCGGCTATCTGTCGGTGAACGGCAGCGCTGACCTCAGCGTCGTGATCCGGACTCTCGTCATCACGCCTGCGGGAGCGTCGATCGGGGCCGGCGGGGCAATTGTCGCCGCCTCCGATCCCGACGCCGAATACGAGGAGATGCTGCTGAAGGCGGCGCCGCTCGTTGAAGCTGCCGGCGGCAGAATCAAGACGAGTCCGTCGCTGGCCCCGTCGTCGTGACCACCCGCCTGCGCTGGGATTCCGGGTCTGCAATCTGGGAGGAGAGCGGGGAGGACGGCTCGCAGGTTGCGGTCGCCGACTCGTGGCTTGTTGTCGAGGGGCGCACGAGGGCGCTGGAACGCCACTTTGAGCGGTTCAGGCTTAGCTGCGCCGAAGTTGGTGCGGACAGCGGCGACCTTGAAGCCGCAGTAGCAGTAATCCCGGCAGCGCTCCCACCCGGGGGACGCTGGTTCCCGAAGGTCAGCCTGGGCGACAACGGCGCACTGAGCCTTGAGCTGCGCCCTGCCCAGGCGCCGCAGAGCGAGGTTGTCGCGTGGCTGTCACCACTGCCTGACAGCCGCCGCCTACCCCGCCGCAAGGGGCCGGAGCTTCAGCAGCTTGGCCTGCTGCGCGAAGAGGCCGCCAAGCATGGAGCGGGCGAAGCGCTGCTGGCGGACGGCGACGGACTTCTGCTCGAGGGCGCCTACTCGAGTCTTCTCTGGTGGGAGGGCGATGTCCTGTGGGCCGTTCCCGACGAGGCTCCGGCGCTGCCTGGCGTCACGCGCGCGCTGATACTTGAGCTGGCCGCGCAGCAGGGGATTGCCACGCGCTTCCGCCAGCCAACCTTGGACGAACTGGAGGGAGTTGAGGTCTGGCTCTCAAGCGCGCTGCACGGGATCCGCGCAGTGACTGCCTGGACCGGGGGAGGGCCGCAGGCGGGCGCGCCGAATCGCGCACCCGCCTGGCAGCAGCTCCTCGATCAGCTCCAGGGGTAAGGGCTGTTCGAGACCGGGTGCAGGTCGCCGGTCGCGAAGCGCTCGTAACGGAATGGAGCGAGCAGTGTTGAGTGCCCGCCGGTCAGCACGCTGGCGATCTCGCGTCCGACGGCGAGCATCTTGTAGCCGTGGTTGGAATCGGCTGCAACAAACACGTTCGGCGCCATCCGGTCGAAGACCGGGAAGTTGTCGACCGTAAATGCGCCCACCCCGCCCGAGCGGGTCTCGATGAACTTCGAGCTCGTTCCCTCGAAGCGCTCCATGCAGTGGGATAGCGACGACGACCACATGCGGCCGAAGTCGTCATCAACGGTGCCGGTCGGGTAGGGGTCAACCTCAAACTCGTTGCCGAGCTTGATCGGAGCAGCACCGCCCTGAACGCTGCTGCGGTCGGGCTTGAAGTAGACGCCCCACGGCTCGTCCGTAACGAGGACGCCTTCGTCGTCGAGCAGAGGCGCGTCGCTGTCAACGTGCAGCACCGGCGACGGCTTTCCCTCGGCTGTGTCGAGGGTCTCTGGGGGAAGGCCAAGCTCGCCCTCCTGCAGGTACCAGTAGGTCCACATCGGCAGGTCTTCGGCCAGCGAGCCATCGGGCTGGCGGACATCGAGCCTGTCGGGGAGCTCAAGCATCTCCCACATGCCGGCGATCCAGGGACCGACGGCGACAACAACTTCCTTGCCGATCGCGATCTCGCCGGCGCTCGTTTGAACGCTCGTCACTGCTCCCGAACCGTCGCGGACGAAGCCGGTGACCTCGACCCCTTCGACGATTGAGGCACCGGCGGCGCGGCCAAGATCGGCGAGGCCGTGCATCGATTCCTTGTTGAAGGCGAATCCGCCGACGTGCTCGTGCAGGCAGACCGTCAGCCCGGGAGCTCTCCAGTCGGGGTAAAGCGTCTTCATGTGAGCCATAA
>WLNX01000110.1 GCA_009699565.1 Actinomycetota bacterium
CGCAAACTGTTCACGGCTAGCGCCATCGTGCTTGCCGGCCTCTGGCTACTCAGCGGAGCTCGAACAGTTCACAGCCTTCATCAAGCCGACATTGGCCCCCGCACCCGCGCAGCGGTCGAGGCGATGCGAGAGACGGTTCCCCCAATCATTTCGGGCACAACGAAGGCTTCGCTGATCGACACCCGCTCGCCGACGTTGCTGAGTTTCGCCGGCGACCGCGAACTGCCGCGGACAATCAAGACCTTCGTCACATCGGCACCGTTCAGCCTGTTTGACCGGTCAGGCATTCCCTTCATCGTTGATAACAACGGTTTCGCACACCAACTTGCGATCAGCCGAACGCAGCTGCGCTGGAATGTGAGTCCGTTCTGCCTCAACACAACGCGGTCGAGCCACTTCTTTGGCCCTGGCAGCGCGGGAACCAAGGTCGATCTGCCCGCCACACTGCCAGCCGGACGGCGGCTAGTGCTAACGCTGAAGTTCGCGGTAAGCCGCGCTGAGGGGCGAATGGCGATCTTCTTCCTGCCATCAAGGACCGGGTTTAGCGATGCTGAGATTCAGGCGGACCAGGTCGCTAGTGGACTACGAATTATCGTGCCGGAGACGGCGACTGCGATCAGTCTCTCCGCCTGGGGAGGACTTAGGGCCTGCCTGAAAAGCGCGTCCCTCAACGTATCGACACCGGTACCTCAGCCAGCGCGGTAAGCGCCAACATCAAGCGCCGTCAGCAGCTGGTGCTCAAGCGCGGCGACCTGCGGGTCGGCCAGCGTTTCAAGCGTGCGCGGGCGCGGCAGCGGAATCTCAAGCTCAAGGCGGACGGTGGCCGGGCGCGGGCCGAGCACGAAGACCCGGTCGGAAAGCAGCACCGCTTCGCGCACGTCATGTGTGATCAGGACGACGGTCCAGCGCTCGCGCTCCCAGATCTGCTCAAGCCAAAGCTGAAGATCGGTCCGCGTGAGCGCATCGAGCGCGCCGAAAGGCTCGTCCAGCAGCAGCACGTCGCGGCCCTGAGCAACGGTCCGCGCGAGCGCCGCCCGCTGGCGCATCCCCCCGGAAAGCTCAAACGGGCGCGAGTCGGCGAACTCCTCGAGCTCAAATGTCGCCAGCAGTTCGCGGGCGCGCGCACGGGCATCGGCCCGGCCGAGCCCGCCAGCGACCTCGGCCCCTAGCGCAACATTGTCGAGCACCGTGCGCCATGGGAAGAGGACGTCGTTCTGGGGCATCCATGCGAACGGATTGTCGTCGCCGCTCAGCGGCTCGCCGCCGACCAGCAGCTCGCCGGAGTCGGCCGCCTCGATCCCCGTCAGCAGCGAGAAGAGCGTTGACTTGCCGCAGCCGCTGGGGCCGAGGATCGAAACAAACTCGCCGCTGCGGGCTCCCAGTGAGACACCGTCCAGCACCTCAAGCCGCCCGCCTTGCACGGGGAAGCTCTTGCTGACCGAGTTGATGTCGATCTGCGTCATGACGCGGCCCTCCGCGACTGCGCGTACCAGGGCATCAGCAGTCGCTCGAGCGCGAAGGTCAGCGCATAGAGGGCGATTGTGAGGACGGCGCAGAGAACAACCGCAGCAAGCACGAGGTCGGTGCGGAAGGAGTTCTTGGCGGACTGCATGTAGATGCCGAGGCCCAGCTCGGCGCCGGCGTACTCGGCGAAGATTGCAGCCACCACCGCGTAGGTGACCGAGATCCGCAGCCCCGTGAAGAAGCTAGGCAGCGCCGACGGCAGCCGAACGAGGCGCCATGTCGTCCACCACCCGGCCCCCATCGTCTGCATTAGCGTCATCGCCTCGCGCGCCGTGGAGGCATAGCCCTCAAGCAGCCCCACCAGCAGCGGGAAGAATGTGACGAGCGCGACCAGCAGGATCTTTGGGGCAAGGCCGAAGCCGAACCAGATCACAACCAGCGGAGTGAGCACGATGATCGGCAAGGTCTGGCTGCCGATCAGGACCGGCGTCAACGCGCGGCGCACCGTCTGGGAGCGGTCGAGAAGGATTGAGAGCAGGAAGGCGAAGGCGAGCGAGATCGCAAAGCCAAGCGCGACTTCACGTACGGTCGGCAGAAAGTTGTCCCATAGTGAGCTGCGATCGGCCCAGCCGGCGCTGGCAACCCGGGTTGGCGCCGGCAGCAGGTCGTTGCCTACGTTTCCCAGCGTCGAATAGAGCTGCCAAACGACCAGAAGAAGCGCGATCACGATTACTGCCGGAAGTAGCCTGCCGAGCCGTCTCATCAAGATCGCCAGCGTACCTGCACTGACGCGGAGGAGCGGGCGCCCAGCCGCCAGCGCCGACCCGTAAGGTGATCGGTTAACCCGCCGATGGAGTCCAGATGAAAACTGCAGCGCGCCGCCGCCTGGCAACCCTGATTGCAATTGCAGTGGTGGCCGTCGTCGTTGCGGGCTGCGGATCGTCGGAAACCGCCAGCACGACGAAGCAGCCGGTCAGCATCGCGCTTGACTGGACTCCCAACACGAACCACATCGGCATCTTCGCGGCTCAGCAACTCGGCTACTACAAGGACGCCGGCCTCAACGTGAAGGTCCTCCCATATGCAAACACGGCGCCGGAGACGCTCGTCGCACGCGGAAAAGCCGACTTTGGAGTTGGCAATCAGGCAGGAATCGCCTATGCCCGCGCATCGGGCCAGGATGTCCTCCAGGTGATGGCCAACATCGCCAAGACGCAGTACGCGATCGGCGTGCGGGCAGACGACAAGGCGATCCAGTCGCCAAAGGATCTCGACGGCAAGACCTATGCCGGGTTCGGAACACCCGACGAAGGGCCCGAGCTCGAGTACGTGATCAAGGACGACGGCGGCAGCGGCAAGTTCAAGACCGTGACACTCAATACGACCGCTTACGAAGCCGTCTACAACGGAAAGGCCGACTTCACAATCGCCGTCACGACCTGGGAGGGAATCCAAGCCCGGCTGCTCGGCAAGCCGATGCGCTTCTTCGAGTTCACCAACTACGGATTCCCGACCCAGTACTCGTCGGTGATCGAATCGAGCGACAAGTACCTCGGCGCAAACTCGGAGACTGCAAAGCAGTTCCTTGCCGCCACGCAGAAGGGCTACGAGTACGCGCAGAGCAACCCGGTCGAGGCGGCGAAGCTACTGGTCGCCGCCAACCCCCAGACGATCAAGGACGCAAAGCTGGCCCGGGAGAGCGCGTTGCTGCTCGCCAACGACGGGTACTACAAGGGCTCCGGCGGCAAGATCGGCCCGGTCGACGCAGCGATTTGGAAGAACTACGGCAGCTTCCTCTACTCGTCCAAGCTGCTGACCGGCGCCGACGGAAAGCCGCTGGCGAGCGAGCCGGACTGGTCGAAGTACTTCACCAACGCCTACCTGCCGGGGTCGTAGCGGGCACGATGACGATCGACGCAGCTCAGCTCGCTGCGCAGGCCGCCGGCCGCGAGCCGCGGGCCGGAGCGACGCGCGTGGTCGCAATAGACGGGCCAGCGGGGTCGGGAAAGACGACGCTGGCAGCGCTGCTGGCGGCGGAGATACCGGACTCGCTGGTCCTAAACACCGACGCTCTCTACCACGGGTGGGACGGGCTTGAAGAGGGAGCACGCAGACTCGTAAGGGAAGTCCTTGAGCCGCTTGCCGAGGGCGCCCCGGCCCGCTTCACCGCGTGGGACTGGCAGCAGGAGCGTGAGGGGGCAGTGACGACGCTGCCGGCTTGCGCGACCTTGATCATTGACGGCGCGGGCAGCGGCAGCGAAGCGGCAGCCCCGTTCGTCAGCTTCCTTATCTGGGTCGACGCCGATCCGCCAACGCGGCGGAGCCGAGCGATTGCGCGGGACGGCGAGATGTTTGCGCCGCACTGGGAGCGGTGGGCGCAGCAGGAGCAACTCCACTTTGCGGCCGAAGCGACGCGCACCCGCGCCGACCTCGTGATCGAAACGACGGGCGATCAGCCACAATCAAGCCAATGAAGATCAACGGCTCGGCAGCACTGCGCTCGGGAATCGTCCAATTGGTCGCCGTCGGCGTGCTTGCCCTGATCAGCGGCCTGCTGCTGCCGCACTCGGCATTCGAGAGTTTCGGCTGGTTGATCGGTCCTCTCGCGTGGATGGTTGCGGCAACGATCACCGCGCTTGCCGTTCAGCTCCCGCTGCCGCCGGCCTGGCTCGGCGCAGTGCTGGCGGGGATCCCCAGCGCGATCGCAACCGTAATCGGCGCGCACTGGCTCGGAGCCGTAATCGCAATTATTTGCTTCTCACTCTGGTGCGGCGGGCTCGCGGCGCGTAGGATCAAAGCCTGATGGATCTTGGAATTGAAGGGCGCGTCGCGCTCGTGACCGGAGCATCGAAGGGACTTGGCTTGGCAATTGCCAAGGCGCTGGCGGCCGAAGGGGCAAAGGTCGCGATCACTTCCCGCAGCGAAGAGAACATCAAGAAGGCCGCCAAACAGATCGGCGCGACAGGGTTCGCGCACGACAGCGGCAACCTTGAGGGGATCCCCGTTCTGGTCCACGAGGTCGAGCACTTCCTCGGTCCGATCGACATCCTCGTGACGAACACCGGCGGGCCTCCGCTCGACGCCGACGCGCTCGGCTTCAGCGACCAGGAGTGGTACGAGGCGTACGAGAATCTGGTCCGCTCGCCGCTGAAGTTCATCGAAGCCGCGATGCCAAGCATGCGCTCGCGCAACTGGGGCCGAATCGTCAACGTCGGCTCAACGACGATCCGCGAGCCTGCAGCCGGACTGGTGCTGAGCAACGCCAACCGCTCCGCAACCTTTGCCGCAATCAAGACGATCGCTCACCAGGTGGCCCGAGACGGTGTGACGCTGAACAGCGTGCTGCCGGGGCGAATCGCCACCGACCGCCTCTACGAGCTTTACGGATCGAGGCAGGGAGCCGACGAGATGGCGCGCGAGGAGATCCCCGCCGGCCGCCTTGGCAGCCCTGAGGAGTTTGCCGCCGCGGTCGCCTTCCTCTGCTCCAGTCAGGCCAGCTATGTAACCGGCATCGGTCTGGTCGTTGACGGCGGCATGATGCGCTCCGTTTAGCCCGCTGCCGAAGCCGCCTGTAGATTCACCCGTGCCCAACCCCGAAAGGAACCAATGACCCGACCCTTCCACCTGATCGCCGTTGTGATCTGCGCCTGTGCGCTGGTCGTCGGTGCTGCCGCCTGCGGCAGCAGCACGACCACCACCGTTGTCACGACCCAGACCCAGGATCAAAACCAGAACCAAGACCAGAACGACAACAACAATCAGAACGACAACAACCAGAACAACGACAACCAGAACAACAACAATGAGAGTGTCGCCAAGCAGAAGGAAGAGTGCCTCGCCCACGCGCCGGATCCCCGCGACTGCGAGAACATCCCGTAACGACAGGTCTCGTCCGCTACGCCGGCAGCGAGAGGATGCTGCCGGCGTCGGCGGCCGCCTCGCCGCGCAGCACCGCGAGGTAGGCAGCTTCAACATCCTGCGGGCCCGAGCCGACCTCGACCCTCAAAAGCACGTTGTCAGGGTTTGAGACGAACCCGATGAACTCCCCCAGCGCTGCCGCGATCCGCCCAAGCAGTTCGCCGACGCCCCACTCGTCGCCGCGCTTCTTTGCCTGAGCAGGTGCGAAGAAAAGAACCGGCGCAGGGCCCGGAAGGCCGTCGGCTCCGCCGAGCGCATTGATGTGGGTGGCGCCTACCGCACAGTCGTAGACGAGCGCGTCGGCGAGCCGGTTGTGGATCGCTGCGCGCACGCCGGCGTCGCCGGAGAAGTCGATGTAGGCAGCCGGCTGATCACCGTCGAGCTGACCGATCTCGTCGTACGAGAGGACTTGGTCGTATAGGCCCAGGCGCTCGACGAAGTCAACATTGGCGGCTGACGTCAGGCCGATCACGTTGATCCCGTCGCGCTTGGCCAGCATGAACGCGGTTCCGTACGCGGTCTTGCTGGACGCGCTTGAGAGGATCAGCGACTTGGCTCCGAAGA
>WLNX01000111.1 GCA_009699565.1 Actinomycetota bacterium
CAAGCTTGAAGACGCTGCGCAGCGAGCTCTTCAGCATCCTTGCCCTGCTGACGGCGCCGTCGCTGACGGCTTTGAGGGCCAGCGGCAGCGAGCTGCGTGCGTGCGCGCGCTCGGGCCAGAGAGTTCCTTCGGTCAGAGTCAGCGTGACGCCGTGGCGCGAGGGGTAGGTGCCGGTCAGGAAAGAGGCGCGGCTCGGAGAGCACATCGCGGTTGCCGTGAACGCCCTTGTGAACTCAACCCCTGTGGCCCGCAGTGCGGCGTCATTCGGCGTGAGCGCATCGAGCCACTCCTGATCCTCCGGCCAGTGCTGGACTGCCCTTTGCTGATCGGTGATCAGCAGGATCAGGTTGGGGCGGCGCTGGGCTTTTGACATTGGCGGTTACGGTACCGCTCAGACCAGCACGCTGAGGCCCTGGGCCAGCAGCAGCAGAGCGATCAGGCCGAAGAGCCCGGCGGCGACGAGCCGTCCGTGGCGCTCCAGCCAGTGGCGCCAACGATGGAGTGTTGGCAGCGAACGGTGGCCAAAGGATGCAGCGACTGCGATCGGAATGATGATCGTGCTGGAACTGATCAGAACGAATATCGCGATGGCCACGGCAGCCTGCCCGAGCGAAAGCGAATCACCTGCCAGCACAGTCCCCGACTGCACAGTCGTGAGCAGGTCCTTGACATTGACGATCACGAGGAAGATTCCAAGAGCGAATGCGCGCGGCGGCGTGATGGTGTGCAAGACGCGCATCCAAGCCTCGACCTTGTGCGGCTCGCCGCGCCGCGGGCGCTGCCGCCATTCGTGCACGGCCAAGCCAAGCATCACCAAGCCGGCGACAACGAGCACGATCGCGAAGGGCTTCGAAGGCGACGTCCTGATCGAGTCGAGGCCCGAGAGCGCTGAGAGCGAGGCGATCGCCGTCAGCGTCAAGATCCAGCCGCAGAGGTAAGCGAGCGGGTTGGCGCGAGCGCGGTCGGTCAGCAGCATCACGATCACGGCAAGGACCGGGATCGGACTGACCGCCACGATCAGTGCCAGCGGGATCAGCTCGGAAATAGTCGCGCTCATCGTCTCACCCTACGCGCGATCGAACAGTGAAGCGCCTAGCGAAGCGATCCGGTGTCGTTCCAGTGCTTCAGCGCCGGGCGCCCGTGCTCCCAACCGAGAACGCAGATCGCCGCCGTGCCCAGCAGCAGTGTTGAAGCTTCCTCGGGCGCAAGCCCCGCCCAGCGCGCGCCAACGACGCGCAGCACGTGGCCGTGGGCGACGAACAGCCAGCGTCCGCCTTCGGCCTTGGCGCGCTCGATCAACGGGTCAACGCGCGCGCCTACATCGGCTGCGCTCTCGCCGCCCGGGCAGCCGTCAGAGAAGAGCCACCAGTCCGGCGCGGTCTTGTGGATGTCGACGGTCTTGATTCCCTCGTACTCGCCGTAGTTCCACTCGGTCAGTTCGTCGGTCGTCGTCGCGCCGGCGCCATAGCCCGCGAGTTCGCAGGTTTCGCGGGCGCGCCTGAGCGGGCTGGTGAGGACGTGATCGAATTCGAACCCGGCGAGTCGCCCGCCGGCGGCGCGAGCCTCGGCGCGTCCGTTTTCGGTCAGGTCGATGTCACTGAGGCCGGTGTGGCGACCGTCGAGTGACCATTCGGTTTCGCCGTGGCGCAGGAGGACGACTGAAGTCTCGTTGGATGGCATGGCGCAGATCCTACGCCGTGCGGCCCCTAAGATCTCCTGCCGTGAGCGACTCGCAGTCAAATACGTTCGACAACGAAGCGCAGTCAGGCTGGCTGGACTCGGTCCATCGCATCGACGCACTGCTGTATGCGTCGGTCGCGGCGAGCTCAACTCCTGCCCTCGACCGCTCGATGGCCGTGATCTCAGACGCCGCCAACCTCTCAAAGCCGTGGCTCGCATCGGCAGCCGTGATGGCCCTGGCGGGGGGCCAACGCGGACGGCGGGCGGCGCTCTTTGGGCTCGCCTCACTGACGGTCAGCTCGACCGTCGTCAACCTCGTGATGAAGCCGCTGAGCGACCGGCGTCGCCCCGACCGCATCGAGCACGGAGTGATCGAGGCTCGTCACGTCGAGATGCCCCGCTCAACTTCGTTCCCATCCGGGCACTCAGCCTCGGGCTTTGCCTTCGCGGCCGGGGTCGGCCACGTCTCACCGCTCGGCGGGGCCCTGCTGTCACTCCCTGCGGCCGCAGTCGCCTATTCGCGCGTCCACACCGGCGTCCACTACCCGGGCGACGTTGTCGGCGGGGCAGTAGCCGGCGCAGTGCTGGCGAAGCTCACCTGCGCTGCCCTTGAACGCTACTCGGCGTAGCGGCTCAGCTCGCGGCGGGCTATGACCATCTTGTGGACCTCGTCCGGGCCATCGGCAATCCGCAGCGTACGCGCGCCTGCGTACATCGCGGCGAGCGGGAAGTCTTCGCTCACTCCCCCGCCCCCATGGATCTGAATCATGCGGTCGATCACCGCGCAGGCCATCCGCGGAACGACAACCTTGATTGAGGAGATCGCGTTGCGGGCAGCCTTGTTGCCGGCCTCGTCCATCTGCCATGCGGCATCCATCGTCAGCAGCCGTGCCTGGTCGATCTCAAGGCGGCTCTCGGCGATCCAATCCTGGACCACTCCCTGCTCCGCCAGCGTCTTGCGGAAAGCCTCGCGCGAGAGCGCGCGCCGGCAGCCGTATTCCAGCGCCCGCTCGGCCATCCCGATCAGCCTCATGCAGTGATGGATCCGCCCCGGACCGAGCCGCGCCTGAGCCATCATGAACCCGCCGCCTTCCGGGCCGAGCACATTCTCAACCGGCACGCGAACGTCCTCAAAGAGAAGCTCGGAATGAGTTTCGCGGTCCAGGTACCCGAAGACTTGAAGGTCGCGGACGTGCGTGATGCCGGGGGTGTCCAGCGGAACGATGACCATGCTCTGCTGGGCGTGGGCGCGCGCCTCGGGATCGGTCTTTCCCATGACAATCGAGAACTTGCAGCGGTCGCGGCCGGCGCCAGAGCTCCACCACTTGCGGCCGTTGATGACGTAGTGGTCCCCGTCACGCTGGATTGAGGTCTCAACGTTGGTTGCGTCCGACGACGCTACGTCGGGCTCGGTCATCGAGAAGCAGGAGCGGATCTCTCCGTCCAGAAGCGGGCGCAGCCATTCCTCCTGCTGCTCCGGCGTTCCGAACTCGGTCAGCAGCTCCATGTTGCCCGTGTCCGGCGCCGAGCAGTTCATCGCCTCAGGAGCAAGGTGGATTGAGCGGCCGGAGATCTCCGCCAGCGGCGCGTAGTCGAAGTTTGAGAGTCCTTCGGTCCATTCCGTCTTGTGCGGAAGGAAGAGGTTCCAGAGTCCGCGCTCGCGGGCCTCAAGCTTGAGGTCCTCGATGATCTGGGGATGGTGCTGGGGAGTGGCAGCAGCCTTCATCTGCTCTTCGAATATCGGCTCCGCCGGGTAGACCCGCTCGTCCATGAAGACGAGGAGCTTCTCGCGCAGCTCCTCCCCCTGCGCGCTGAGCTTGAACTGCATCAGGCACCGCCGGCCGAAGCCAGCGAGGCTGCCGTGATTGAGGTGACAAGCGCGCGGCAGGTGCTAGCGCTGCGCAGCATCGACGCATCAAGCTGCGCCCGCTTGAAGAACCAGTGGACGTCGGCCTCCCAGGTGAAGCCGATCCCGCCGTGGACCTGAATCGAGGAGTTGGTCACCGAGTGCGCGGAGTCGGAGGCTGCAGCCTTTGCGATCGCCGCGGCCAGCGCAAGCTGCGATTCGTCGGCGTCTGCGGCCCAGCCGCCAAAGTAGGTGGCCGAGCGCGCTCCCTCCGTGTCGAAGAGCATCTGCGCGCAGCGGTGCGAGACGGCCTGGAATGCGCCGATCGGGGTGTCGAACTGCTTGCGCTCCTTCGCATACTCGATCGCCATCTCCATCGAGCGCTGCGCGACGCCGACCATCTCGGCCGAGAGCGCAACTTCGGCGCGGGCCAACCCTCCGACGACATCGCCGGGGAGCGGGTCGCCGCCGCTGGCGGTTACCCGGGCGTAGCGGCGCGACGGATCGATCGTTGTCAGCGGTTCGACTTCGGCATCACCGCGCGCGACCAGCACCGCCGAATCGCCCTCGACCAGAACGATCACCGCTGCGCCGTCGGCGTCCGGGACAACTGCAGCCACGCCGTCGGTGGCCAGCGCCAGCGTGGCGGTCGCCTCGCCGGTGGCGATTCCGGGCAGCCACTGGGCGCGCTGCTCGTCGCTTCCGGCGTGCTCAATCATCAGCCCGCCGATTGCGTTGGCGAGAAACGGCGAGCCGGCCAGCGAGAAGCCAAGCTCTTCGCAGAGAATCATCAGCTCAACGACGCCGAGCCCGGCGCCGCCGTACTGCTCGTCAACCGCGATCCCGGCCCAGCCGAGTTCGCAGAGTTCCTTGAACAGCGATTCGTCGTAGGCCTCGGCCTCGGCCGCTTCGCGGATCTGTTCGAAGCCGGAGCGCTTGGTCAGGAGATCGCGGGCGGTGCGCTTGATCTCGTGCTGGTCCTCGGTGAAATCGAAATTCATTGTCGCCTCTACTTCTTCCTCGGAAGGCCAAGCACACGCTCGGCGATGATGTTCTTAAGGACTTCGGTCGTGCCGCCCTCGATCGAGTTTCCGCGCGAGCGCAGCAGCGAGCGACCCCAGGCCGAACCGTCGGAAAGGGACTGCGGCCCCAGCGCCTCGGTCGCGAACTGCATCAGCTCTTGGTTGCCCTGCGACCACATCCACTTGGTCAGGGAGCCCTCAGGCCCGGGCTGTCCGTACTTCATCGTCGCTGTCAGGCCGCGGTAGGCGGTTAGGCGCAGAATCTCGCACTTGATGTGGAGTTCGCCAAGCTTGTCGGCGACGAGAGGATCGTTCAGCTTGCCGCTCGCCGCCAGCTCCTCGGTCAGCTCGTCGAGCGCGACCTTCATTCCGACCTGCAGCCCGAAGGCGAGTCCGGCGCGTTCGTTCATCAGTGTCGTGAGCGCAACGGTCCAACCGTTCCCCTCGCCACCAACGACGTTCTCGGCTGGGATGCGGGCGTTCTCAAGAAAAAGCTCGTTGAACTCGGGGTCGCCTGTGATCTGACGCAGCGGGCGAACCTCGACGCCCTCCTGCTCCATGTCAAGGATGAAGTAGGTCAGCCCCTTGTGCTTGGGAGCGTCAAAATCGGTCCGCGCGACGAGCATGCACCACTTCGAATACTGGGCGCCGCTGGTCCAGACCTTCTGGCCGGTTACCAGCCAGTCGTCGCCGTCGCGGACGGCCTTTGACTTCAGCGATGCGAGGTCGGATCCGGCCTCGGGCTCGGAGAAGCCCTGACACCAGATCTCGTCACCGGACATGATCGGGTCGAGGTAGCGCTGCTTCTGTTCGTCGCTGCCCCAGATCATCAAAGTTGGTCCTGCCAGCAGCAGCCCCAGCACGTTGGCTGGGAACGGAGCGCGGGCGCGGGCCAGTTCCTCGTTGAAGATCGCGGCCTCCACCAGCGTGGCGTCGCGGCCGCCGTACTCAGTCGGCCAGTGAACGGCTGCCCAACCCGCCTCGTAGAGCTGGCGCTGCCAGTCGCGTCGAAAGGCGTAGCCCTCGTCCTCTCCGGCAGGCTCTTCGCCGGGATGGTTCGCTTTGATCCAAGCGCGCAATTCGTCGCGAAATGAACTCTCGGATTCGTTGAATGTCAGGTCCACGGGGCTCCAATCGAGGTCGCTCGGGCTGACCTTACCGAACGGTCAGTTGCCCCGTCTCTCCCCTGCCGGGTCGGCTCAGCTGGTGACGTAGGCGCCTTCGCGGATCAAATCCGCTGCGCGCTCGGCAACCATGATCGTCGGTGCGTTGGTGTTGCCGCCGGGAATCAACGGCATGATCGACGCGTCAACGACCCTTAGCCCGTCGATCCCCCGCACGCGGGTGTGGGAATCGACAACGGCGCCCTCGTCGCTCCCC
>WLNX01000112.1 GCA_009699565.1 Actinomycetota bacterium
CACGGCGGGATGGCGGCGCTTGACGCTGCCCACACGGCGCTGGCCTTCGGTTGCCCGGTGGCGGTTGCGCCGAGGATGTCGCAGGGCGACCTGCGAGGCCGCCATCAAGGTTGTTCGCACCACACCCAGACTGTCCTCGAGCTGCTGCTGAAGCCCGTCGCTGTGGCAGCGCCGCGCGGAGCGGCCAACTTGATCGAGCCCGGCTGCGGCCATCGCGTTGTCGAGATCGACACGGATCTCGACGGATACCGCGAATCCGGTCTTCCCTCAAGCACGATGGGCCGCTCGATCGACGAGGACCCGGTCTTCTTCGGCGCAGCGCTTGCAGGCGGCCTGCTGCTTGCAGATCTCGCCTGAGCGAAGGCGGCGGCGCACCGCGCCTTGCAGCGGTAAGGAAGGCACGCGCCGGCGGCGAACCCGGCCTTAATGGCAATAACGTCGCCCCCAGCCCAGAGGACCTTTCAGCACTACGTGCTCGACTTTCTGGCCTATCTCGAGTTGGAGCGCGGGCTCTCCCGCAACACGCTGGGCGCTTATCGCACGGACCTGTTCCAGTTCGGGGAGCATCTCGAGGAGCTCGACTGTCCGGTAACGGCCGCAACCCATTCGGAACTCGCCGCCTTCCTCGACAGGCTGGCTCGGGGCGATGGGTCTCGCGCCCCCGTTGCCGCCGCGACTCTGCAACGAAAGTCTGCCTGTCTGCGATCGTTCTACAGGCACCTGCGCCGCGAGGAGATCATCTCCCACGATCCGACCGCCGATCTTCGGGCGCCGCGCAAGAGCCGTCAGCTTCCCAAGGTCTTGACGCGCGATCAGGTCGGCCTTCTGCTCTCAGCGCCGGCCGGCAGTGGCGCGGCAGCGCAGCGCGACAGGGCGCTGCTCGAGCTGATGTATGCCTGCGGGCTGCGCGCTTCCGAGGCAACCGGGCTGTTGGTTGGGGATGTCGACCTTGAGGAAGGGGTAATGCGGGCGCGAGGCAAAGGCTCGAAGGAACGTCTGATCCCGGTTGGGAGCGCCGCGGTGGCCGCGCTCGGCCGGTACCTCGCCGACGCGCGCCCGCGGCTGGTCGGCATCCGCGACGAAGAGCATCTGTTCGTCAACCAGAGAGGCGGCGCTTTGACCCGTCAGGGCCTTTACAAGATCGTCCAGGGTCACGCCCGAGATGCCGGTCTTGCCGGGCTGATGAGTCCACACACCCTCCGTCACAGCTTCGCTACCCATCTCCTCGCCGGCGGCTGCGACCTGCGCGCACTCCAGGAGATGCTGGGGCACGCCGACATCGCAACGACGCAGATCTACACGCACCTTTCGGCCGATCGGTTGAAGGACCAGTACTTCGGGGCTCACCCGCGCGCCACCATCAGCGGCTGACGACGGGCGGCGCGCCTATCCTCGCCTGTAATGCCTGAGCTGCCGGAAGTCGAAACGATCCGCCGCCAGCTTGCCCCTGAGCTCCGCGGCAAGCGGATCGAAAATCTGTTCGTGCTCGATCCCAAGTGGGGCAGCCCTGTTGGCGCCGCAGAGCTTCGCTCGGTGATCGAGGGACGGACCATCGGAGATGTGGGGCGGCGCGGCAAGTACTTGATCTTTGATCTGGGCGACGAGCTGTCGCTGATCTGCCATCTGAGGATGACCGGCAACTTTCTCTACGACGCAGACCCTGAGGTCCAATACCAAAGGGCTGTCTTCGAACTCGAGGGCGGTCACGCTCTGCGCTTCACCGATCCACGTCGATTCGGGACGGCGGAAGTGATCGCCGGCGAGCCTGCACTGGACCGCTACTTCGCAGGCCGCCTCGGCATCGAACCGTTCTCCGGCGAGCTGGACGGGACGGCGCTGCGAGGCCTGGCGGCCGGTCGGAGAACACCCATCAAGGCGTTCCTGCTGGATCAACGCCAGATCGCCGGGATCGGCAACATCTATGCCGACGAAGCGCTCTTCCGTGCCTCGATTCATCCGATGCGAGAGGCCGGGCGCCTGACCAAAGCCCAGTACGACCTTCTCGCGGTGACGATCGTGGAGGCGCTTCAAGCCGGGTTGGACGCAGGCGGGGCCACGATCGACGACTTCCGGCACTCCGACGGCCTCTACGGCGGCTTTCAGAACGAGTTCCTGGTCCACCGAAGGGCAGGCGAACCTTGCCCTCGATGCGGCACCGAGATTCGTAAGACGGTCGTTGCGGGACGGGGTACCTACACCTGCGACGCTTGCCAGAAGCGCCCGCGCGGGACTAAGCCTCGTTCAGCAGTTCGGCGAGCTTCCCGCTCTGGTCAGCGGCCATGAGCTCTTGGAACCCGCCGACAAGGTCATCGTCGATGAAGATCTGGGGAAAGGTCATCATCCCGGTCTTCTCAAGCAGCGCCGCGCGCCCGTCGGCGTCCATGCCCAGGTTGATTTCCTCGAAAGCGATTTCGCGCGCATTCAGCAGCGCCTTTGCCTGGCTGCAGAACGGGCAGGGGGTTGACGAGTACATCACGACGTTGGCCATGCCGATAAAGGTAGCGAAGATCGGAGAGGGTGTCTGATGGCCGGTCCGGTCAAGACGGAGGCGGTGGTCCTTCGGTCCATGCGCTACGGCGAAGCGGATCGCATCCTTCACGTTTACACGCCAATGCGCGGCAAACTCAGCGCGATCGCGAAAGGGGTCCGCAGGTCGCGCAGCCGCTTCGGCGGTCGACTCGAGCCGTTCTTCCGTCTCAATCTGGAGTTGCACGAGGGTCGCAGCGATCTGATGACGGTGACGGGTGCCGAGACAGTCAGCGCATTTGCAGAGCTGCGAAGCGACGAACGCGCGCTCACCAGCGCCGCCAAGGCGTGCGACTCGCTTGGCCGCGTCTTCGACTCCGGCGAACCGCACCCCGAGGTCTTCAATCTCCTTTGCAGCGCACTCGGGCTACTGGACGAACACCCTGAACTTGGCGGAGACGAGTTCCTCGTTGCGTTCCGCTTGAAGCTTCTGCTTGCTGCCGGCTTTGCGCCGCAGCTGGCGGCCTGCGCGAGCTGCGGTGAGGGTGATGGACTCGTAGGCTTCTCACCGGCCGCCGGAGGCGTCGTCTGCACCTCATGCGAGGCAGGGTCGTTCGAGCTCGACGATCAGACCCACCGCTTCATGACGGCTGCCCTCGGCAGCCCGCTGTCCGCGACGCCGCGGGCCGATGCTCGCGTCATCGGTCTGGCCGACCGCGCAGTTACGGAGACCGCCGCACACCACGGTCAGGTACGCCTCAAAGCGATCTCCTAACGACTCTCCGCCACATTCTTTCGGAGGAATGCGAGAATGGTCGAGATGGATCCCCATTCCAACCCCGGCCCTGTCGCCTCCGAGTTCGCCGAACGTCAGCAGGCGCTTGAAGAGCAGCTCCTCTCGCCGCTGGCAGCGCGCTCCTGGCCCGCGCGGAGGGCAGTCGACGAGGTGGATTGCGGCTTGCGGTCGCCTCTCCAACGTGACCGCGACCGGATTGTTCACTGCAAGGCTTTTCGGCGGTTGAAGCACAAGACGCAGGTATTCGTCTCACCTGAAGGTGACCACTACCGCACGAGGCTGACCCACACGATCGAGGTCACTCAGATCGCGCGCACCGTGGCTCGCGCACTCCGACTCAACGAAGACCTGACCGAGGCAATCGGGCTTGGTCACGACCTCGGCCACCCGCCATTCGGTCACATCGGCGAAGCGATCCTCGACAAGTGCCTCGCCGAACGCTTCGACGGCGGCTTCCGCCACTACGAGCAGTCGCTGCGGGTCGTTGACATCCTCGAGCGGGACGGCGCCGGTCTCAACCTCACCGAAGACGTGCGCGACGGGATTGCCTGCCATTCCGGACGGGCACCGGCTCCGAGCACGCTCGAAGGGGCGATCGTCCGTCTCGTTGACAGGATCGCCTACATCAACCACGACATCGACGACGCAACCCGCGCAGGGGTGGTCTCCGAGTCCGATCTTCCGTCCGGCCCGATCGCAGCCTTGGGGCAAAGCGGGTCGGCGCGCATCGACTTCCTCGTTCACGACCTCGTGGAGCATTCGAATCAGGCCGGTGAGATTGTTCAGGGCGCGGAAGCGGGCGCCGCGATGGACGAGCTGCGCACCTGGATGTTCGACAACGTCTACTTGGGCGAGCGGGCACGGGCCGAGCACAATCGGATCGAGCGCGTAATCACAACGCTCTTCAACCATTACGCGAATGATCCCGAGCGTATGCCGGACGGTGGAGGGGCGCCGGGGGCCGACGCGGATCGCCGCGTGACCGACTATCTCTCCGGGATGACCGACCGCTATTGCATAAGGGTTTTCGAAGAGCTGACCGTGCCGGAATCGTTCGCGGCGTAGGCTGCTCCAAATGCCGCTCTACACCGACGACTCCATCGAGCGCCTGCGCCAGACCGTCGACATGGGGGAGCTCGTCGGCGCCAAGACTGAGCTAAAGCGCTCAGGGCAGCAGCTGATGGGGATCTGTCCATTCCATGACGAGCGCAGTCCATCGTTCAGCGTCGATCCGGTTCAGAAGGTCTTCCACTGCTTTGGCTGCGGCGAGGGAGGCGACCTCTTCAAGTTTGTCCAGCTGACCGAGGGGCTCAATTTCCGCGAGGCGGTAGAGGTCCTCTCCGATCGCTACGGCGTGACGATGGAGCTGACCGAGGAGGATCCGCAGGCCGCGCAGCGCCGTGAGAAGCGCGACCGGCTGCTCGAACTGCTCGAACGGACGACAGCCTTCTACGTCCGAAACCTCTGGGAATCGCCCGAGGCTGAGGAACCCCGCGCGTATCTGGCCTCGCGCGGCCTCGATGAGCAGCTCCTGCGCGAGTTTCGCGTTGGCTACGCGCCGAGCGCCTGGGACAAGGTCCTCGTCGCTTCGCGCCAGGCGGGCTACAGCGAGCAGGAACTCTGGGACGCCGGCCTCACCGCCAAGAACCAGAAGGGAAACGTCTACGACCGCTTCCGTCGGCGCATCACCTTCCCGCTGTGCGACAGCCGGGGCAGGGTCCTCGGCTTTGGAGCGCGCGCAATCGGCGCCGACCAGCAGCCGAAGTACCTCAACAGCTCGGAGAACGTGATCTTTCACAAGGGCCGCCAGGTCTATGGGGCCGACCTCGCCCGCGCAGCGGCAGCCAAGGCCGGGGAGGTAATCCTTTGCGAGGGGTACACCGACGTGATTGCGCTGCATCAGGCGGGTCTGCGCAACACGGTCGGTCTGATGGGGACCGCCTTGACGGAGGATCAGGTTGCGGAGCTGGCCCGGATGGCGCCGGTTGTCGCGCTGGCGCTCGACGCAGACAGTGCCGGGCAGGAGGCAATGATCCGCGCTGCGAAGGTGGCCGCGGGCCGCAAGCTAGAGCTGCGCGTTGTGCCGCTGCTCGGAGGCGGGGACCCGGCCGACATCGTCCAGAACGACGGACCGGATGCAATCAGGGAGCTCGTCGCCGGGTCCGTGCCGTTCGTCCGCTTCCGCGTCGATCGCGTTCTGGCGCTTTCCGATCTTGAAAGCGCAGAGGGCAAGGACAATGCAGTGGCACAGCTTGCGCCGATTATCGCGCCGCTTCCCGCCAGTGCAATGCGCGACGAACTGACCGAACTCGCTGCCTCAGCGCTGGGCGTGGGCGGCTCCAAGCTGACCGAGTGGATGGGCAGACCGCGCGAGCAGCCTGCCCCTGCAACTACTGAGCCGGCGTCGCAGCCCCGGCCACCGGTAATCGCGCAGATCGATTCGGGCGGAAGGGTGGAGCGGTCGTTCCTCGTTCAGTGTCTGGCTCAAAGGGAAGCAAGCCAGGCCGTGCTCGCCGAGCTCGACCTGGAGACAGATCTGATGACGC
This sequence comes from Actinomycetota bacterium, assembly GCA_009699565.1. Taxonomy (GTDB): domain Bacteria; phylum Actinomycetota; class Thermoleophilia; order Solirubrobacterales; family Solirubrobacteraceae; genus F1-60-MAGs163. Next base: position 5,809 of record WLNX01000112.1, read on the forward strand.
CCGCCTTCCGCCGC
>WLNX01000113.1 GCA_009699565.1 Actinomycetota bacterium
GCTCCCACTGCGGAACTTCGATGTTGGTTGAGGTATGACAATGAAGCCTGAGATTGCACCTTCGATCCTGTCGGCCGACTTCGGGCACCTGCGAGAGCAGGTCGGCCTGGTGGAGGCCGCCGGAGCGACGATCATCCACGTCGACGTGATGGACGGCCATTTCGTGCCGCCGCTTTCGATGGGCCCTCAGGTCTGCGAAGCACTTCGCGATCTTGGGCTGCATCTCGAGGTTCACTTGATGGTTGAGCGGCCCGAGACGACACAGGTGGAAGCATTCGCTCAGGCTGGTGCCAACACGATCATCGTTCACGCCGAAGCAACCCCGGCCGTCGATTACACGCTCAACCTGATCCGTGAGCACGGCTGCTCGGCCGGGTTGGCGGTCAACCCGGCAACGCCGCTCTCCATCTTTGAGGAGGTCAGCCCGGACTTGGCGCTCTGCATGACCGTGAACCCGGGCTGGGGCGGACAGCGCTTCATTGCCGATTCGATCGAGAAGATCACCCGCCTGCGGGCAATCGTTGGTCCGGACGTGGTGATCGAGGTTGACGGAGGGGTTGACACCAAAACCGCAGGGCTGTGCGTGGCGGCAGGGGCGAATCGCCTCGTCGCGGGCTCAGCGATCTTTGGTCAGAAGGATCCCGCCGGAGCCTTCCACGACATCCTCAACGCTGCTTCGCGCGGGAACTAGATCCCCGTCGCCGCCGCGAGGCGGCTGCCGGTAGAGCAGGTAGAGAAGCCCGCTGAGCAGTGCCGTCACTGCCGGATACCCGAGCTCGGCTCGCAGCAGGACCGACGACACCAGCGGGACAAACATCCAGCCCGTGAACAGCAGTGCGGCAACGACCCAGATTACGGCCGCGGCGCTTGCCCGGCCGCGGGCGAGCGCAGCTTGGTTGAGCGTGCCGGCGATCAGATGGAAGCCCATCCCGATCGCAACTGCCGCGAGGCCGATCCGTCCGTAGATCGTGTCGTCGCCGAAGACGATCTTCATCAGCTTGGGGCCGACGACGAGCATCACAAGGGCTGAGACGGCTGCAAATGCCGTGATCGCTCGGATCGTGGTTCTGATTGCCTTCGAGAACTCTTCGCCGCCCTCCGTTGCCTCAAGGCCGGTCAGGTGGGGGAGGAGTGTCGTTTGTACAGATTGGAAGAGCTGCAATGGGGCACGCGTGATCAGCAGGACGCTGAATACCGCACCTGCCACCGCCGCGCCTGCTACCGAATCTGCGACCAACACTCCGGCGTTGAGAAGCGTCTGCTCGCCGAGCTGGACGACTGCCACCGAGGACGCAAATCCAACGCTGCTGCCGGCAACGGCGGCGACCTCAACGACCGGTGCGTCGCGGTCCATCCGCGCGTGGCGGGCTATCGCCCAGGGGACCACAAACAGCGACGCCACCGGTGCAGCAAAGATGCCAAGCGCGATCACGCTCTGGCCGCTGGCAATACCTACCAGGACGGCAAGTGGAAAGCAGACTCGCGCAAACGACTCGAACAGCATCAGTCCGCCGTAGAGGACGAACCACTGGTGGCCAGCGAAGTATCCGCGGGCGAAGTAGCTGGCGGCGTAGGCCAGGGTCGCTGCGACAAATACCCAGTAGAGAGTTTCGGAGCCGCCGAAGATGTCCTCGATCTGAGGGCGCAGGGCGAGCGACAGAATCAGGAAGGCGATCGCGAAGCTGGCTTGGATCAGGATCGGTCCGCGCAGCGGGTGGCTGTGGTGCGCCCCACGCGCGCGGCGATCCGAGATCATCCGCGAGAGCAACTGCTCGATGGGCCTGTAGATGACCGAGATTACGATGAAGAGCGTTGCCCAGAGGACGCTGATCTGGCCATATTGCTCAGCGTCGAGGAGGTGCGATGAGAGCGAGAAGTAGACGAAGGTGAGCAGCCCCGTCGCGCCCACTCCGACCGCTAGTACCCGGGCTCCTCGCACGTAACTTTCCTGCGGCGCGGGAGCCTCCGCGGTCGTTTGCACCGGGTCAGTCACCGAGCTGTACTACCGCCATGATCCAAGGGAACGGGTGGCGAAGTTCGACGACCTTGCCGTAGCGAGACAGGAGGCGGCGGAACGAGCGGCTCGACCAGTGGTTTATGTGCCCCGGGGTGTTGCCCAGATCGCTCCAATAGGCCCCTCGAGCAAGGTTGGTCATCTGCCAGAGCGGCTCGCGGGGTACCGACACAAGCAGCCAGCGCGTTGCGCAGCGCGACATCTCGGAGAGGACCATCTCAGGGTCGGTCACGTGCTCGAGTACCTCGATTGCTGTGGCCGTATCGAATTCGTTGTCGGCGAAGTCGAGTCGCTCGCCCTTCATCACGCGGTATTCGAGGTTCGGCGCGCGGCGCTTCTCCCACTGGGCATGGAGCAGTGGGTCGTCAAGATCGGTGCCGACGATCCGTCCGCCGATTCCAAGCCGCCCTGCCCATTCGTGGGTGAGGACTCCTTCGCCGCAGCCGATGTCAAGAATCGAGGTCGGTGCCGCGATCTCGTAGCAGGCGTCAAGGTCTCGATGGAACTTTGCCATCAGGCGCCTGACGACCGGGTTCGTCGAACCGTATTTGTCGTAGGTGTTGCCGGTAACCGTCCCTTCGCTGTCGACCGTCACCTTCGACTTCATCGCTGCACCTTTTCGCGCTCACTTGCGCCGCTTTCTTCGCTGGGCGGCGGCGCGGCGTGGGCTCCGGTGGTGGCGGCCTGGCCGGTGGGGTGTGCGCCAGGCTCGTAGTGGGACGGCGGAACGCCCAGCTCGAGTTCAACGCGGCGCACACGCTCAAAGATCCTCTGACTCATGATTCGCTGTGCGTGCATCAGATCGCCGATCACCGCCAGAGCGCCCATGACCACGGCGGCATTGAAGAGGACGGCGCCAAAGATCAATGATTGGACGTGGCCGGCGCCGTCTCCCTGGACCCAGGCAACAAAGAAGCGCGCGAACGGAATCAACGCCGCGAGAACGAGAACGACGGCGGCTGTTGCGAAGACCCGCATCGGCTCGTACTGCGCGTAGATCCTGAAGATCGAGACGCCATTGCGCCTGACATACGACCAAGTCGAGGGGAAGAGTCGCGATTCGCGGGTCTTGGGGTTGGTTCGGATCGGCACGTCTTCGACTGCCACCAGAAGCTTGCCGGCCTGGATGATGGTTTCGAGCGTGTAGGTGAAGCGCGAGACCACAGCCATCTGCAGCGCCGCTTCACGGTTGTAGGCACGGAAGCCGGAGGTCGTGTCAGGAACGTCGGTTTCCGATGCCTGGCGCACCACCCAGGAGCCGAACTTCTGAAGGCGCTTCTTGATCGGAGAGAAGTGTTCGATCGTGTCGGTCTGGCGATCCCCGACGACCATGTCGGCGCGGCCGGCGACAACCGGCTCAACCAGCTTCACGATGTCGGCGCCGTAGTACTGGTTGTCGGCATCGGTGTTGACGATTACGTCAGCGCCAAGCTTCAGGCATGCGTCAAGACCGGCCTGAAAGCCTGCTGCAAGTCCACGGTTGTTAGTCAGGCGCACGATGTGGTCAACGCCGTTGGCCTTCGCCACCTCAACTGTCGAGTCGGTTGACCCGTCGTCGATGATCAGCCATTCGACTATGTCGATGCCGTCGACTTCGCGCGGGAGGTCGGCCAGGGTTGCCGGCAGTGTCGCCTCTTCGTTGAGGCAGGGAATCTGAATGATCAGTTTCATTGGGGCTGTAATCGTACGGCTAAGCGGAGCGCTCGATGAAAGTGGGCGACCATCGAGGCCGATCCGCGGCCCCTGTGCGTAGTATCCGCAAGGTCCCGGGAACCCCTCGGACAGCCACGGCGCCCGCCTTGACCACAGCCCCAACTTCGACCACCACGCGTATCGCCGCATTGCCTTGGCCGGCGATCCTCCTTGGGGTGCTCACCATCACCGTGATTGTGGGAACAGTCGTCTTCCCGAGCTACACGACCTACGACGCGACCTACTCGCTGCTTTGGGGCCGCGAGATTCTTCACGGCGAGATGCCGTCGTTCGCGAATTACCGCGCTCCGACCGAGCATCCGCTCGGTCTGGTGTTCGGAATGTTTTTCGCGCTCTTCGGCCGCGCCGGAGATCGCCTGATGTTGTTGGCGACGCTCGGCAGTTTCATCGTGATGGTGATGGGCCTCTACCGGCTCGGACGCGAGGCCTTCACGAAGCTGGTCGGTGTCGTCGCAGCGATCATCATCTGCACTCGATTCGACTTCCCGTTCCTTGCCGCTCGCGGCTACATCGACATCCCATATCTTGCGCTGCTGCTGTGGGCCGCATCGATGGAGAGCGCGCGGACCAGAAGAGGGACGCCGGTACTGGTCCTGCTGACGCTTGCTGGACTGCTGCGGCCCGAAGCTTGGATCCTTGCCGGCCTCTATTGGCTGTGGCTCTTTCCGGCGCTTAGCTGGGGCGAGCGGATCAGGACGGCGCTGATCGTCGCCAGTGCACCGATCATCTGGTCCGGGGTCGACTACATCGTCACCGGCGACCCGCTCTTCTCACAGAACCACACGACAACGGTCTCCGAGGAGCTGGGCAGGCAGAAGGGGATCGCTGAGATTCCGGCCCAGACGCTTCTCTTCATGACGCAGCTGGTCAAGCTGCCTGTCGTTGTTGCCGGAGTAATCGGGACGGTGCTGGCCTGTGTGCTTGCGCCCCGGCGCAGCCGTGTCCCATTGGCGCTCTTAGTTATCGGCCTGGCAACGTTCCTGCTGCTGAGCGTCGGCGGCTTCTCGGTGATCAACCGCTACCTGCTGCTGCCCGCGGTCCTGCTGATGCTCTTCGCCGCCTTCACCGCAGGCGGCTTCACGATCCTCGTTCCGGGTCGGATGCGAACGATCTGGGCTTCGGCGGCGGCGCTTGGCGTCTTATTCGTAGTCGTTTGGACGGTGTTGCGGGTTGACTTGACGCAGCTCACCTCAGAGCTCCGCTACCGCGGGACCTCGGTCGAGGCGCTGACGTCGCTGCTCGACGAGCCGGCGGTTCGAGCCGGCGCGAAGTGCGGCCCGGTCCTCACCAGCAACCACCGCATGATTCCGAGTGTGCGCTGGATCATGGACCTGCCCGCCGACCAGGTAATCGCCCGCAGCGACGTCGAAGCGGCATCGAAGGTGAAGTACGGGCTGGTGCTGCTCGCCGCCGGACGGGCCGCATTCCTGCGCGGGGGGCTCGATCCGGAGCATCCAACGGCCGCGGACGCACTCCGCAACCTGCCACCGGTCGGCTACCAGCCGATTGCCTCCAACGACCTCTATTCGGTATACGGCCGCTGCCGCTGACGGCAAGGGCCTGGTTCTATTCTGAAAGACGATGGCGAGCCCGGTCTCAACCCGTGATGAAGAGCTGCTGGCGCGGGCGATAGAGCTCGGGCGAGCGGGGCTCGGGAATGTCAGTCCCAACCCTCAGGTTGGCGCTGTTGTCGCGCGCGATGGCGTGGTCCTCGGTGAAGGCTGGCACCAGCGATACGGCGAGGCCCACGCCGAGGTGAACGCGATTGCTGACTGCGGATCCGCCGACCTGAACGGCGCAACGATCTACGTTTCGCTTGAGCCGTGCTGTCACGAAGGGCGCCAGCCCCCCTGCACCGACGCGATCGTCGCTGCAGGGATCGGACGCGTGGTCATCGCCAGCGACGATCCGACGGAGAAGGCCAACGGCCGTGGCCTCGGGATCCTGCGCGACGAGGGAATTGAAGTCGAGATGGCCAGCGGAGATCTCGCCGCAACTGCGCGACTTGAAAATCAAGCGTTCCGCAAGCACGCGCGGACCGGCAAGCCGTGGGTTCTTTTCAAGTCGGCGATGACCC